>NZ_JCBDGX010000077.1:0-75526 GCF_059834345.1 Vibrio sp. R11-SG3-ISO3-SZ | reverse complement strand
GTCGGTGAAGAGGGATTCGAACCCCCGACCCTCTGGTCCCAAACCAGATGCGCTACCAAGCTGCGCTATTCACCGAGAACGGAGCAGTATATTACGGATTCTGTTTGCCAACGCAAGCCATTTCCCGCACTTTTTTCCAAATTCACACCGTTTGACTAAAACGCGAGCAACGGGCCACAAAATGTGAGCAAACACACAGCAAACAGAACAAAAACGCAACCTTCGGATAACACTTGATCTAGATCAGTGTTGAATTAATCACCAGCCATTACCTTAAATTCCGTCAACACACACTTTGTATTTGGCGGAGGAACTATGGACTTTTGGCTTGATCTTCTCTTTGGTAATGCAGTAGGTCTATCTTCAATGATTGTCATCTTGGGTGCCTTTAGTCTCATGCTCTTTTACGGCGCTTTCTTCGTCTACAAGGTGATGAATGACAAATCTCCTCACTAGAATCGCTTAGCTCTATTCTCTGAATAGACATTCGCTATGCACCGAAGTAGACACACTGTTTACTTCGGTTTTTTATTTCTTGCTGATCACAACAGGCTTACGTCAGTATAATAGCTATATTGATTGAATACTCTGAGATACCGTCATGTCTAACGACGACGATTTTGCACTGTTTCAGCAAATGATGGGAGACGTTAAACCCATCAAGCAAGACACCACTCAACACGTCAAAATGCATCAAGTCACCCAAGCGCAGCTGGCTAAACGCGAAGCGGCTATGTGGCTCAGCGATGATGCTCCCGAGTACCTCTCCATTGACCATGCGCCGATGCTCAAACCCGAAGACATCATTGAGTACAAGCGCGATGGTGTACAAGATGGGGTCTTTCGTAAATTGCGCCTGGGTAAGTACCCACTTCAAGCAAGGTTAGATTTACACCGTAAGACGCTCAAACAAGCGCGTGACGAAGTGCTCACCTTTCTCAAACAGTGCATGCGCATGGATATTCGCACGGTGCTGATCATTCATGGTCGAGGGGAAAAATCCAATCCCCCCGCCATGATGAAAAGTTATCTTGCAAAGTGGCTATCACAAATCAATGACGTCCAATGTGTACACAGTGCACAGCGCTTTCACGGCGGCACGGGTGCGGTCTACGTCATGCTGAGAAAAAGTGCCGACAAGAAACAAGAGACTCGTGAGCGTCATCAAAAACGGCTCGGGTAAAACCGTTTCCGATCGTTATGGTTGGTCTAAGATAGACAGAGTGATACACTCCCCGCCCCCGATTTCGGATCCATCCACCACCACATCACGGGTTGCCGTTGTGAAACGTAAAGAGAATGCTCATGTCCCAAGATAGCGCGAAACGCCTTAACAAATTCATCAGTGAAACCGGCTTTTGTTCACGTCGAGAAGCAGACCGACTGATAGAGCAAGGTCGAGTCACCATTAATGGCCAAGTGCCGGAAATGGGCACCAAGGTGCTTCCCGGAGACGATGTTCAAGTCGATGGAAAACCTATCAGTGGTGCCACCGATAAACCGATTTATATCGCTTTAAATAAACCGACTGGTATCACCTGTACAACCGAGCGAGATGTACCGGGTAACATTGTTGACTTTATTGGCCACAAAAAACGCATCTTCCCAATTGGTCGCTTAGATAAGCCGTCGGATGGGCTGATCTTTCTGACCAATGATGGCGATATCGTCAACAAAATTCTTCGTGCGGGTAACCATCACGAAAAAGAGTACGTCGTGCGTGTTGACAAGCCCATCACCGATGACTTTATTCATAAGATGAGCAGCGGCGTCCCGATTTTAGATACCGTCACGCTACCGTGCCGTGTCACCAAGGAAACCAAGTTTTCATTTCGAATCGTGCTGACACAAGGGTTGAACCGTCAAATACGCCGTATGTGTGAAGCGCTGGGATACGAAGTATTCAAGTTACGCCGAGTTCGCATCATGAACATTACCTTGGATGGTATCCCTAACGGTCAATGGCGCTACTTGTCTGATCAAGAGGTTGAGACGATTCTCGCTATGTGTGAGGGCTCAAGCGGGACTGAAGAAGCCTCAAAGGTTGACAGCAAAGGGCGAAGAATCCGCCGCGCAACCGATGCAAAGCTCTTTGATAGTCGAGAAGAGAATCAAGAATCCAAAGCGCGACGCAATCAAAAGCCGCGAACGTTTAAAGGTCGCAATGCCGATGATCTTCGTCACGCGCCTAATTCGAAAAAGGGCCGCGCCCATCACCACAATCCAAGCCAAAAGCCCGCCACCAAACACTCAGGCCCCACGACCAAACCGGCAAAACCACGCACCGGCGGCACGCTAAGTTTGAAGAAGTAACGCAGGCGAAGTATCCGTTCAGCGCTTTGCTGCAATGAAAAAGGAGCATCATTCAATGCTCCTTTTTAGTCTTTACAAGTCAATCAACACACTAGCGTATAAAGTGACTTAGATATCAACGATTACTTAGTGCCGAAAATCTTGTCACCGGCATCACCAAGACCAGGGACAATGTAACCTTTATCGTTCAGTCTGCTGTCAATAGCAGCGGTGTAAAGTTCCACATCTGGGTGCGCTTTTTCTAGAGCTTCGATGCCTTCTGGCGCAGCAACCAACACCAACACTTTGAATGACTGACAACCTTGCTCTTTAAGAAGGTCAATCGTCGCAATCATAGAGCCGCCGGTAGCAAGCATAGGGTCAACAACCAACGCGATACGCTCATCAATGTTTGACGCCAGTTTGTTGAAGTACGGCACAGGCTCCAACGTCTCTTCGTCACGGTAAATACCCACCACACTGATGCGAGCACTAGGAATGTGCTCTAGCACGCCGTCCATCATACCTAGGC
Source organism: Vibrio sp. R11-SG3-ISO3-SZ (assembly GCF_059834345.1). Classification (NCBI taxonomy): domain Bacteria; kingdom Pseudomonadati; phylum Pseudomonadota; class Gammaproteobacteria; order Vibrionales; family Vibrionaceae; genus Vibrio; species Vibrio sp. R11-SG3-ISO3-SZ. The sequence goes on along the minus strand of NZ_JCBDGX010000077.1, from coordinate 72,702 downwards.
CAGCACGAAGAATCGGCACAACGGTGACTTTCTTACCCTTGATTTGATCCACTTCTACCGGACCATTCCAACCGTCAATGGTTACTTTTTCTGTTTCAAAGTCTGCGGTCGCTTCATAGGTCAGCAAGCTGCCGACTTCTGTTGCAAGCTCGCGAAAACGCTTAGTGCTGATATCACCTTCTCGTAGAAGACCAATTTTGTGTTTCACAAGAGGGTGTTTAACTTCAACAACTTTCATTTCCATCTCCGGATCTATGGCAAATTTCAAATAAACTTGTCGATTATAAACGATTTCGTTCACAATTTCTTGTCGTAGCGCAAAAGAAAAAACTTGCGCAAACGTTTGCTATCTAGCTTTGACCACTGGTAGAATAGCGCCGTTTTCACATCCAACTTTCTAACCGAGGACTTCCCCGTGAGTGCTGATAACACTTCTCTTAGCTATAAAGATGCTGGCGTTGACATTGATGCAGGCAACGCACTTGTTGACCGTATTAAAGGTGCGGTAAAACGTACACGTCGCCCTGAAGTAATGGGTGGTATTGGTGGTTTTGGCGCGCTGTGCGAATTGCCAACCAAGTACAAGCATCCAGTTCTCGTCTCAGGGACAGACGGTGTGGGCACTAAGCTGCGCCTTGCTTTGGATATGAAAAAGCATGACACCATCGGTATTGACCTTGTGGCAATGTGTGTCAACGACCTGATTGTTCAAGGTGCAGAGCCGCTGTTCTTCTTGGATTACTACGCAACAGGTAAGTTGGATGTCGATACGGCAGCGGATGTTGTGTCAGGCATTGCAGACGGCTGTGTGCAAGCAGGTTGTGCACTGATCGGTGGTGAAACCGCAGAAATGCCAGGGATGTATGAAGGCGAAGACTATGACGTAGCAGGCTTTTGTGTTGGCGTCGTCGAGAAAGAAGACGTGATTGACGGCACGAAAGTCGCAGCTGGCGACGCGCTGATCGCGGTCGGTTCAAGCGGTCCACACTCAAACGGTTACTCACTCATTCGTAAGATTCTTGAAGTCTCTGGTGCTGACAAAAACGAACAGTTAGCTGACAAAACGATTGGTGAGCACCTACTCGAACCCACCAAAATTTACATCAAATCGGCACTCAAGATGATTGAGCAGCATGACATTCATGCCATCTCGCACATCACTGGTGGCGGTTTCTGGGAAAACATCCCTCGCGTACTGCCTGAAGGCACCAAAGCGGTGATCGATGGTAACAGCTGGGAATGGCCAATTATCTTCAAATGGCTACAAGAGAAAGGCAACGTCACAACCCACGAAATGTACCGCACATTTAACTGTGGTGTTGGTCTGATTGTCGCCCTACCTAAAGCACAAGCCGACGCAGCGGTTGAACTGTTGAAAGCCGAAGGCGAGAACGCTTGGGTGATTGGCGAGATTGCAACAGCGCAAGCAGGCGAAGAACAAGTAGAGATCAACTAAAGATGAAAAGCGTTGTTGTTTTAGTTTCAGGGAATGGTTCTAACTTGCAAGCGATTATTGATGCTTGTGAAACCAACATCGATAATGGCCGAGTAACCGCTGTTTTTTCAAACAAAGCAACCGCTTACGCTTTGGAACGTGCGAAAAAAGCCGGTGCTGGCGCGCACTTTCTTGATCCAAACTCATTCGATACTCGCGACGCCTTTGATCGCGAATTGATGAAGCAGATGGATGAATACAAGCCTGACGTTGTGGTCTTGGCGGGTTATATGCGCATTTTAAGTGGCGAGTTCGTTCGTCACTTTATGGGGCGAATGATCAACATCCACCCATCGCTGTTACCCAAATACCCGGGGCTCAACACTTACCAACGTGCCATTCACGCCGGTGACGAAGAGCATGGTACCAGTGTCCATTTTGTCACTGAGCAACTTGACGGCGGGCCTGTCATTTTACAGGCAAAAGTGCCGATCTTTGATGAAGACACCGTCGAAACCCTCACCGAGCGCGTGCAAACGCAAGAGCACAAAATCTACCCTCTGGTCGTAAAGTGGATGGTGGAAGAGCGCCTCGTGATGAAAGATGGCAAAGAAGCCTACCTCGATGGCAAGCTGCTCAGCATGCATGGTTACGCCGAAGAGTAATCAAACCGTTTCAATCCATTGGCGAGCGTTAATGCTCGCTTTTTTTTACGCGGCGTTTCTCCTATCTCACCCTGTTGGTGAAAAAAACGACTAAGGCTTCACGAGTTTGCGCTAGCGCAACCGAGCGCTTTGAGTTTCCTCTCGTCCCTGTGTATATTTGAGAGCAGTTATCATTTGTTAAGGATACCAACATGCAAGTTTATCAATGCTGTGACATGGTTCGTGAGCTTTACGCCCAGATAGGTAGTGGCGATCAAGCCTATGTCCCACAAGCCATCACCTGCGCGCTCAAAGCACTTAATGACATTGCAGCGGATGACGCGCTGCCTAAGTCGGTACGAGAAAAAGCGGCCTTCGCAGCGGCCAATCTGCTGATTTCTGATTTTGAGGATGCATGATGAATTTGAGCAATTTTGCCAGCATGGATAGCGTGATGCTGATGAGCATCGTCAACATGAAATTGCGCGATGATTTTGCGGGGGATCTGAACAAGCTTGCGGCGTATTTCGATATTGACCGTGCTGCCCTTGAAGCAAAGCTTGCGAGCGCAGGGTTTGAATACTTGCCTGAGGCGGGGCAGTTTCGTTAACGCGACCGCCTCTCTGCGAGCGCTAGGTTGTCTTGGCTAGCGCTCAAAACAAACGTGCCTACACTAAGGTAAGCACGATAAGGTCAACAACAGTGACTACTTGGCTTTTTTACGCGCGTTATGACCGGCTTGCGCTTTGGCGAATACCGCCAATTGCTCTTCACCCCAAGCTTGTGCAGCTTGTTCAGACTCAAACCCTGTTTCACTTTTTGAAACGTGAGTTTTACGTGATGTCACTTGGCGAGTGATTGTCGCACTCCACTGTGACTCTTGTTGAGTAACATGCAACGCATATTTTTTATTGGCATTCATAAATTGTTTCCTCAGACCAAGCGACCCTAATGATTGGGCCCTTCGCAAAAAAGTGCGCTATTAGAGCTTAAAAAAGCATCGCTGGCTAGTAGTTTTTTCGCTAAAAACACATTTCGCCAAAAATAAAAAAGCGCAGCGAATTCACGCTACGCTTTTGACTCGATTAATCAGGCTTAGCCGATGTTCTTACGAGCGTTTTGGAACATACGCATCCAAGCGCCGTTTTCACCCCAACCTTCTGGTGCCCATGAGTTGGCAACCGTGCGGAATACACGCTCAGGGTGTGGCATCATAATGGTCACACGACCGTCTTGTGTGGTAAGACCGGTAATCGCATTTGGTGAACCGTTCGGGTTGTTCGGGTATTGCTGTGTTGGGTTACCGTGGTTATCAACGTAACGTACTGCAATCGTACCAGACGCTTCAATCGCTGCTAGGTGGTCTGCATCACGTACTTCAACGCGACCTTCGCCGTGAGAAACCGCGATAGGCATACGTGAGCCTGCCATACCATCAAAGAACACAGAATCCGATTTCTGTACTTCCACTAAGCTAGAGCGTGCTTCAAAACGCTCAGATTCGTTGCGAACAAAACGTGGCCACAAATCAGCGCCAGGGATCAGCTCTTTCAGGTTCGATAGCATCTGACAGCCGTTACATACACCAAGAGAGAAGGTATCGTCACGGTTGAAGAAGCTTTGGAACTGCTCACGTGCTTGTGGGTTGAATAGGATAGACTTCGCCCAACCTTCACCAGCACCTAGTACGTCACCGTAAGAGAAGCCGCCACACGCCACAAGACCTTGGTATTCATCCAACGCTGCCTGACCCGTTAGGATGTCGCTCATGTGGATGTCGGTCGCTTCAAAGCCAGCACGGTCAAATGCCGCTGCCATTTCAACGTGAGAGTTGACGCCCTGCTCACGCAAGATAGCCATTTTCGGCTTCGCACCTTTTGCGATGTAAGGCGCAGCAACATCTTCGTTGACATCAAAGCTTAGATTAACGTTCAGACCTGGATCAGAGTTGTCTTTCTTCGCTTCAAACTCTTGGTCAGCACAGGCAGGGTTATCACGTAGACTTTGCATCTTATGTGTGGTCTCAGCCCAGATAGTACGAAGTTCTGTACGAGAGCGCTCAAGGATAACCGTCTCACCCGCGGTGATAACAAAGCTGTCTGTTGCTTCTACTGAACCAATAACGTGAGAACATGCCTCTAGGCCGTTGGCTGCTAGGACTGCTTTCACTGCGTCTAAGTCATCGTTCTTCACCTGAACAACCGCACCGAGCTCTTCGTTAAATAGCGCGGCAAGCGCATCGTCGCCTAGGTTTGCGATGTCCGCTTTCACGCCACAGTGACCCGCAAAGGCCATCTCTGCCAAGGTCACGAACAGACCGCCATCCCCTTTATCGTGGTAAGCCACCAGCTTGTCATCACGAACTAGCGTTTGCATGGCGTCAAAGAAGCCTTTTAGCTGCTCTGCGTTATCCACGTCCGCAGGCTTATCACCCAGTTGTTTGTAAACCTGTGCGAGTGCTGTCGCGCCTAGACGGTTCTTACCGTTACCAAGGTCAACGAGAACCAGTGACGTCTCGCCTTTGTCAGTATGTAGCTGAGGCGTTACTGTCTTACGAACATCTTCAACACGACCAAATGCGGTGATCACCAATGAAAGTGGTGAGGTCACCTCTTTGCTTTCACCATTATCTTCCCATTTAGTCTTCATCGACATGGAATCTTTACCCACCGGGATAGTAAGACCTAGCGCTGGACATAGCTCTTCCCCGACGGCTTTCACTGCTTCGTAAAGACCGGCATCTTCACCTGGGTGACCTGCTGGAGACATCCAGTTCGCTGACAGTTTAATGCGCTTGATATCACCGATATCTGTCGCTGCAATGTTTGTTAGAGACTCACCTACTGCTAGACGTGCTGATGCACCAAAGTCGAGAAGAGCCACTGGTGTGCGCTCACCCATAGACATCGCTTCACCGTGGTAAGAGTCGTAGCTTGCTGCGGTTACCGCGCAGTTTGCCACTGGAACCTGCCAAGGACCAACCATCTGGTCACGCGCAACAAGACCAGTTACCGAGCGGTCACCGATAGTGATCAGGAAGGTTTTCTCTGCCACTGTTGGTAGGCGTAGAACGCGATCAACCGCTTCGTTAATTTCGATGCCATCGCGTTCAATCGCTGGGCTATCGACTTTAAGTGTTTTCGCATCACGGTGCATCTTCGGCGTTTTACCCAACAAGATGTCCATTGGCATATCGATTGGCGTGTTGTCGAAGTGAGAATCTTCTAGTGTTAGATGACGCTCTTCAGTAGCCACACCGACCACCGCGTAAGGCGCACGTTCACGCTTACAGATGGCATCGAATACTTCCATATTCTCTGGCGCCACTGCCATTACGTAACGCTCTTGAGATTCGTTACACCAGATCTCAAGTGGGCTCATGCTCAGCTCGTCGTTTGGTACGTCGCGTAGCTGGAATAAACCACCACGTTCGCCATCATCACACAGCTCTGGTAGTGCATTTGAGATACCGCCTGCACCCACATCGTGGATAAACGCGATTGGGTTGCTCTCACCAAGCTGCCAACAACGGTCGATCACTTCCTGACAACGACGCTCCATCTCTGGGTTTTCACGCTGTACAGAAGCAAAGTCAAGATCTTCCGCAGACTGACCTGACGCCATTGAAGAGGCCGCACCACCGCCAAGACCAATGTTCATCGCAGGACCACCCAGTACGATGAGTTTTGCACCCACAGGGATCTCTTTCTTCTGAACGTGCTCGTCACGGATATTACCCATACCACCAGCAATCATGATTGGCTTGTGGTAACCACGGATCTCTTCACCCGCATGAGAGGTCACTTTCTCTTCGTAAGTACGGAAGTAACCCAGTAGGTTTGGACGACCAAATTCGTTGTTGAACGCCGCGCCACCTAGAGGGCCTTCTAGCATGATATCAAGGGCGTTAACGATACGACCTGGCTTACCAAAATCGGTTTCCCATGGCTGTTCAAAACCTGGAATACGTAGGTTAGAGGTAGTAAAACCAACCAGACCGGCTTTAGGCTTGCCGCCAATACCCGTTGCACCTTCGTCACGAATCTCACCACCAGAACCGGTAGACGCACCTGGCCAAGGCGAGATAGCGGTTGGGTGGTTGTGCGTCTCAACCTTCATTAGGATGTGCGCGTCTTCGTGGTGGTAGGTGTATTGACGAGTATCAGGTTCTGGGAAGAAACGACCTACTTTTGAACCCGTCATGACTGCTGCGTTATCTTTGTAAGCAGACAAAACATGATCAGGTGTCGTTTCAAATGTGTTCTTGATCATCTTAAACAGCGACTTCTCTTGATCAACACCGTCGATCGTCCAGTCTGCGTTAAAGATTTTATGACGACAGTGCTCTGAGTTTGCTTGAGCAAACATCATCAGTTCGATGTCGTTCGGGTTGCGACCCAGTTTAGTGAAGTTTTCTACTAGGTAGTCAATTTCATCTTCCGCCAGTGCCAAGCCCAAGGAAACGTTTGCCTCTTCAAGCGCAAGACGACCGCCCGCAAGAATATCAACGTGAGCAACAGGCTTAGGTTCAGCAACGCTAAACAGTGCAGAGGCAGCATCAAGCTGAGTAAATACGGATTCCATCATGCGGTCATGGATGAGTGCTTTCACCGCATCCACTTGTGCGTCGTTTAACGCCACCGATGATTCAATGTAGTATGCCGTACCACGCTCTAGACGCTTAACGCTTGAAAGGCCACAGTTATGGGCAATGTCGGTGGATTTAGAAGACCAAGGAGAGATGGTGCCCGGACGAGGAGTCACAAGCAACAAAAGACCTTCAGGTGCGTGCTCTTCGATCGTTGGGCCGTAGGTCAACAACTTTTCTAGCTTTGCTAGTTCAGCGTCAGACAGATCTGCGGTAAGGTCAGCAAAGTGCATAAACTCAGCGTAAATACCTGTCACAGGCAGGTCTTGTTCACGACAAAGTTCTACTAGTTTGTTAACACGAAACTCAGAAAGAGCTGGGGAGCCACGCAAAATTCTCATGTGCTTAGGTCTCTTATGCAATTGATTAAGATGATATTGGAATAAATTCAATACGTTATAAAAAACAGTTCAAACCTATGCCAATCGCACCTCTGCGTTTGCGAGCGCATTATATAGCAATTGGTTTTGTGATGTAACACCAAACGCAACCGTTTGCGTCATTTTTTTTCATCGGCATACCGCCAGCACAATCGCCGCAAAGCCTTTCTTTCCTGTCCCGTCCACAAGCTCACCCTGTACGGAAGAGCATGAGCCATCATGGCCGGTGAACATGATGATTTTTTGAACTCTGCGGCTTCGCCGTCGATAGTTTCTTGCCTTGTGATGACACTTTGATATAAATGCCCTACTGGAAGTATGAGACTCTCTTTAATGAACAAGTATGACTTTAGCCCGCTGAAAGCCTTGTGCGCGCTGCTTTTTTCTGCGCTTTTTTTGACGGGATGCCAAATTGAATCTAAGCCGAAAAGCGAATTAGACCAAATTCGCGAACGTGGAGTGCTTCGCGTTGGCACCCTCAATAACCAGCTCTCCTATTATATTGGTCCTGATGGCCCGGCAGGCCTTGATTACGAAATCGCCCGTGAATTTGCCAACGAGCTTGGTGTGCAATTGGAAATGAAACCGGCCTATCGCATTTCGAGCCTCTACCCAGCGCTGGAAAAGGGTGAGATCGATATTATCGCGGCGGGCCTCAGTCAATCACCTGAGCGCATGAGCCGATTTCGCCCTGCCCCCGCCTATTATTACGTCAGTCAACAACTGGTGTATCGCAAAGGGCAGTGGCGACCACGAAATCTAGAGCAGTTGATTGAGCGACAGGCCGAGCTCATTGAAGAGAACGACGGCAAGCCCGTTTTAAGTATTGTCAGTGACTCTCACTTCAATACGACGTTAGGAGAGATTCAAATCGACTACCCGGAGTTTACCTATAAGGTCGACGCCAATGTCGATGTCAATGACCTGCTCAAGCAAGTCTCTGATGGTGAACTGCTATTTACCGTCGCAGACTCGGTCGAGATCTCGCTATCACAGCGGATTTATCCCGATGTGGCACTGGCGTTTGAGCTGACCGAAGATCAGCCCATCTCCTGGTTCTTACGACGCAGCCAAGACGAAAGCCTCTACGCCTTGCTGATCGAGTTCTTTGGTCATCTACAACAATCCGGGCATCTCGCCTCACTGGAAGAGAAATACATCGGCCATATCGACAGCTTTGATTACGTCGATACCCGCGCCTTTATCCGCGCGTTGGATTCCACGCTACCGACGTGGTCGCCACTGTTTAAGAAATACTCCGATGAATTTGATTGGCGATTGGTCGCAGCACTGGCTTATCAAGAATCACACTGGAACCCTCGCGCTAAATCACCAACTGGGGTTCGTGGCATGATGATGCTGACGCTGCCGACGGCCAAAAGTGTAGGTGTGACCAACCGACTCGATCCCGAGCAATCGGTCAGAGGTGGTGTTGAGTACTTGCGGCGCATGGTGGCGCGCATTCCAGACACCATCGAAAGCCACGAGAAAATTTGGTTTGCGTTGGCGTCGTACAATGTCGGCTATGGTCATGTAATGGACGCCCGCCGCCTGACGAAAAAACAAGGCGGTAATCCCGATGCCTGGTCAGATGTCAAAGACAGACTGCCCCTGCTTCGCCTTAAGAAATACTACAGTACCACTCGCTATGGCTACGCGCGAGGTGATGAAGCACGCAACTATGTGGAGAATATTCGTCGCTACTATCAGAGCATTATTGGTCACGTTGAACAGAAGGAGTCCAGCATTGAGGACTTGACCGTTGACGATCTGGTGGTGATCGAACTGCCAGATGAAGAAGAGCCGGAAGGCGAGGCCGTCATCGAACAAGAAATCGAAAGCGCCTCTTCCGCTGACAGCCATCTCGATCAATAATAAGCCGAGCACAGAGCTTAGCGTCGCGAACTCTCGCGCGCTAAGCCCATTTCTATCCTGTGCCTAATCACTCACGTAACATTCTTAAAACGGTAACATTGGACGGTTATAAGAATCGACACCTAGGACAAAGTATCCTTAGGTGACACATGAGTGTCTGTCGTTAACATTAGCTAGGAGGTTGTTTTATGCGTCGACGTAAACTGCAGTCAAAACGCCTTAACAAGACTGTATCAGCGAATCGCCGAAAGCGAATGATCAGCAACAACAAGAAGAAAGTCATCGCACGTCACCGTGCATTTATGCAACTCATTTGTGCATAAACCCTACAGAGCAAACATCTTACTTAAGATGTTTGCTTAAAAACTCCCCCACCTACTCCATCGACTCTGACGCATCGTCATGTTTTAACGCTCGCTTGGCCGCTTTTTTCTCTTTTCTACGTCGGCGAAAAAAGGCCTGAAGCTGCTCTCGGCACTCCGACTCCAACAATCCATGCTCGACGTCTGCGTAATGGTACGCTGCTTGATGTTCAAACAAGTTTAATACCGTACCTGCAGCCCCCGCTTTTAAGTCCGGTGCGCCAAACACAATCCGTTTAACGCGGCTGTGAAGCAGGGCTCCTGCACACATAGGGCAAGGCTCTAGCGTGACATATAACGTGGTGTCTAATAAGCGGTAGTTGCCAAGCTGTTGCCCTGCTTGGCGCAACACTTGAATCTCCGCATGTGCGGTTGCATCGTGTTGACCAATCGACTGATTCCATCCTGTCGCGATAACCTTCCCCTCCTTGACCAGCACCGCGCCAACGGGGACTTCACCTTGCTGTTCAGCCAGTTTGGCTTGTTCCATCGCAAGACGCATAAAGTGTTCATCTTGGGGGGTAAATGTGTCGGTAGACAATGGAGAATCCTCGATAGTGATGAAGAGGCTTGATCCTAGTGGTTTGTGGGTGAAATGGGAAGTGGGTTGTGGGTTGTGGGTTGTGGGTTGTGGGTTGTGGGTTGTGGAAAAGAATACGCCAGCGGGATCGCTGGCGTAAATATTTAATTTAGGAGACTTGGCTTATAGTGAGACCAAGTCGCCGCGCTTACATCACGTAAGTGTAAGGCGCTTGAATACCAAGAGGAATGCCAACAGCCCAGTACGCTAGCAAGAAGATAGACCAGCCAATCAGCATCGCAATCGAGAATGGCATCATCAACGATGCTAGAGTACCGATACCCGTCGACTTCACGTAGCGTTGACAGTACACCACCACCAATGGGAAGAAGACCATCAACGGTGAAATGATGTTAGACACTGAGTCACCAACACGGTACGCCGCTTGAGACAGCTCAGGAGAGATGCCTACAGCCATCAACATTGGCACAAGAATTGGACCAATCAATGCCCATTTCGCCGACGCAGAGCCAATCAACAAGTTCACAGCGGCTGTCAGTAGAATCATACCAATAATGGTCGCTTCACCCGGCAGGTTCATCGCTTTCAGGCCTTCTGCACCGTACAACGCCAACATAGTACCGATGTTCGATTGTGCGAAAGCAGAAAGGAATTGAGCACAGAAGAACGACATCACAATGTACGCGCCCATGGTCGCCATGGTGTCGGACATCGCTTTAATAACGTCGTTACTGGTCTTAAACGTACCGGCAACCTTACCGTAAACGTAACCAGGGATGATAAACAAAATAAAGATCAGTGGCACGATAGACTTCATCAGCGGCGCTGAGAACGCAGTAATTTCACCCTCTGGTGAGCGCAGTGCAGAAGACTCCGGAATAATCGCTGCAATCAGCAGTGCAATACCCGCCATCATCGACCAACCGGCATAACGAAACGCTTTCGATTCCAGCTCTGTAAATGAACCGAGATCCGGGGCTTTCTCCGCATCGTCATCAATCGGTGTTTTTGCTAGGCGAGGCTCGATGATTTTCTCTGTCACGTACCAACCAATCGCAACAATGATCACTGATGAAAGCCCAGTGAAGAAGATGTTGGCCAGTGGGTTGACGACGTATTGAGGATCAAGCACCTGTGCGGCAGTTTGAGTGAAACCCGCTAACAGAGGGTCAATACCAGAAGGGATAAAGTTAGCAGAGAAACCACCTGACACACCCGCAAAAGCAGCAGCGATACCCGCAAGTGGGTGACGGCCAGCGGCATGGAAAATAATACCACCGAGAGGAATAACCAAAACATAACCCGCGTCTGCCGCCGTATGCGACACGATGGCAACCAGAATCAGCATTGGCGTCAGAAGTTTTGCTGGCGTGAAGTTCAGCATCTTCTTAAGACCTGTGGTGATGAAACCAGAAGAGTCAGCCACACCCACACCCAACATCGCCACAAGCACGATACCTAAAGGTGCGAATCCGGTGAAAGTCGTCACCATATTCGCGAGGAAACTGGCTAATGCCTCCCCCGTCAACAGGTTGTTGATCGCCAATGCCTCACCTGTACGAGGATTGATCAGATCAAATGACACATTAGACAACAGCGCTGATGCTGCCCAAGTGATCACCAATGCCCAAAAGAATAAGATCGCCGGATCAGGAATTTTGTTGCCTGCGCGCTCGATAAAGTTTAAAAAGCGATCCATCCCACTCGGCTTAGCAGGTGGCGCTGAATTGATTGCTTGGTTACTCATGGTAACTCCATAGTTTGATGTTGTTGCCCTAGACCTTGTTATATTTTTTGACGGTCTATTATCAGCCAAGCATTCTATAAAACCCGCTTACAAAAAGCACAAGATTCTAAGGTTTTTTCCATAATTGGAGACATGTTTTGCAAAAACGTCAAAGACGTGCAACACAAACACCACAAAAAACCCACCAAATACCTCACAACTCGTTCACCAATTAGAAATTTATTTGGATTACCTATCAATTAACACCACCTATCCATGAGGGCTATTTAGTCATTAGTAAACTCACTGTAGCTTGACATCATAGTGGTCACGGATAGGGTTTGAGCGGCATCCAACCTATCTCGCCATTCGGTTGTCACTGTGATGGTTTTCAATGCGTTGGATAAGGTTGCAGTCGGCTCACTGGTTTGCCAACGCACGGTAAATGGAGCGTATGTGATCGCGTCACTGCCACTGGTTATGCTCGTAAAATCGGCGGGAGGTATGCTAGACAACGCCGCTGATGCGCCGCGACTGCGAAACCACTCCAACTGACTTTCTGCGATATTCAGTGCTTGAATACTCTTGACGGCAAAATCAGAGCGCTGCTCAACGTATGCTTGCAGCTTGATCAGTGACAACGAGGCGACACCAATCAAAATAAACGCAATCATTACTTCCACCAAACTAAAACCACGCTGGCTATTTTGCATACCAACCTCCATTGTTCCACATTAGGGTTTTCGGCCGTTGGTAGAGACTATTGGCTGACGAGTAGTCGAGGTCGTACGAGCCATTGAGCACCACTTCACCATTGGGTGAATCGAAATGCATCCCCCCTTTTGGGTGAAACGCGCCATTGTCGAAGTAGACGGTGTGGGTGGAGAGCAGGCTTTCTATGGCGCTAAAAAAGCTCACTTCAGACCAGTAGCTCGCCAAATTCTCATCGGTAAAGGCGGGACTGGTACGATCCACCATATGAAAAAACGAGCCGGAGTAACTGGCTGAACCCGTTGACGCAAATATGCCATTGGCGACGACCAGTGAACGCGGCCCTGTGACAGTGAGCGGCGCACTGAGGACGCAGTGGCCTTCTACCCACACTTTGTCATAACTGGCAAAAGCATCCGCCAGTTGTTGATGGCAAGTCTGACCGTCCGAGACTTCGGGATTCGTGATGACGTAGTAATCCGCTTTAATATTTGAGATGTTTGACGTCGTTTTGGTGACACCAAAATAGTTATAAAACGGGTCAAGATCGTCGTCTTTGAGATAATCCTGCGCAAAGAGGTCTGGGTCATCGGTGGTATTACCCCCTTCAGTGGTCGAGGTTTTGTAGCTACTGGCACAGTCACCGGAGAACCCAGGATAAGGGCCATTTGGCATAGGGTCTTCGGTGCTCAATGAAGCACCTGTGGGTGACTCAAACGTCACACGGTGTTTATAGCGAATCGCAACGCACTCATATTCGCCTTCTCCATTCGGCTTTTTAGGCGCATCGGCTGCGATCGCCGCACTGCCACGGATACGCAGATCTGCGGTGGTTTGAATCGCGCCAAGCCCCGTCATGCTGCCCCAATAAAACGACTTTTTAAGTTCGTGAGTTGGGCCTTGTGACTCAATCACATAATCGGACGCGGTTAAAGCGCGCAGGTACAAGTCATCGAGCGCTAACGTCTCTTTACAAATTGAATCGAGCAACCCATGCCCCGGCGCCGTCAAATCGGGCACGAGGTTGGGGCTTCCTTTTAAATAGGCATAGACGCACTCCATTCCACCTTCTGCTCGCCAATGAGCTTGTCTAGCTTTGACTTCATTGTGTGAGCGCTTGATCTGGTAAAAGACATGTCGATAAGAAGCCAACACCATCACCAGTGCGATCACCAACAAAATCGATGTGACGAATAGAGTCACCACCCCACGCTGTTTGTACCTACTCATTGCCAATTCCTCTGCAAAGTCACCGAAGAAGTGTCGAACGTCACGCTCGTGTCACCCACCAACTGCGCGCGCAATATGACATTGACCTGTTGGCTGCGTGTCGAGCCTCCTTGAATCGTCTCTGTGTTGACGGTTAACGCGGTGAGGGAAATCTGTTTTGGATCAAAAACGTTGTAACAGTTTCCATGCAGTCCAGAGTCAGTTGCGTCACTGACAGAAAGTGGCACTGGCGTGTGTTTCTCACAGATTTTGAGCGAGTGGCCGAGCGTCCCGGATGAACTTGGCTCACGCTTGTAGACCACGTTGCGAAACGCACTCGCGCCAGACGAGGCAACGCGGTACACATACCCCACCAACTCCGGTGAAGACTGGGTATGAATGACACCCGAAGCGCCTGACAACTGGTGATAGGTATCCGTGAGACCGTCATAGCCTGCGCGCTGCATGTCCTCTTTCATTTGTGCCATCGCAGTCGATAGGTTTTGGGCTAACAGCAACGCTTTGCCTCGCTCGGTTGCCACCGCTTGGCTGCGAATAAACACGCTGCCCACCAGCATGATGGCAATCAATCCAAGGGCCGATGCGATCAGCAACTCGACCAATGACGCACCGCGCTGAAAATTGCCCCTCGGTTTAGCATTGCGCATAGCCATAATGACCGCCTCCTACTGCGCATATCATCACTCGGCTTGCACCATAAGCACTTTTCAGTTTCAAGTTCTGATTGGTGGTATTGACAATATAAAACTCCAAATTGCCATCTTTCACTTTGCCACGCACACCATCGAATTTTATTTGATCAGAGGTATAGTTAGAAAGGATCACCACATCTCGAAAGCTTGCGCCATCAAGGTAAAGAATGGGCGCTCCTCCCGAGGTGTCGGAGTCTGTGAGTATCAGTCGCCACTGACCGGGCAAGCTTGGAGTGACAGAGGATTCAATGTGAGCCCACAGATCTTGGTTGCGCCACACTGCTTCCGACTTCGCTTGAACAAGAAAGTGCTCTAGCTCACCCGCGACGCGCTTCATTTGATTGCTTGCACTCATGGTTTGAAAACTCGGCGCGGCCACCGTAAGCACAATTCCGAGCACCACTATCGTGCAGAGCAGCTCAAGCAAGGTAAAGCCGCGAGTCATTTCCCATTTCATTATGTAAACCATCGCATATGCCATTTTTATCTTGCGCACATGCTATCAGCCCATAAAAATAGTTTATAAATCAAAGAGGAAGCATTAGAAATGATTCGAAAAAATCGCTGCAACAACCGAAAAAATCACTTACATGGCATGACATTGCTCGAATTACTCATCGCAGTTGCGATCGTGACGATATTGGCCATGATTGCCTATCCCGCGATGCAGAGCTATGGCTTAAAAGCGCATCGCACTACAGCATTAGCCGATTTGAGCCGCATCCAACTCGCGCTTGAGAAAGGTTACGATGGCAGCTACCTCACCTTGGCATCATCGATTATGTCAGGGTCGAGCTGTACGGTGTGCGAGTCCGACACAGCACGTTACTCACTCAGCATTGTCGCGAGCGCCGCCTCCTATACGATTACGGCAACGCCCAGTGGCGCACAAGCGAGCGATGCATGTGGCGGTGCAACTTACACCGCGCTGACACTCAATCAGTTGGGTCTGCGCTCACCCGCTAGCTGCTGGAAATAAGGGCAATGTTTGCAACTCAAAGGCATAAAGAGCACAGAATGGCGTTGCGTGCTTGAACTCTTTGGCTTTCGCCCATATGTTGCCTATAGACATCGCCACTACGAACATCATCTACCAGCAAGGAATGATCACATGCAATCACCCTATATCGTTGAATTAAATGAGCATAACTTTCGACAAGTATTGGAAGGCTCAATGCAAACGCCGGTGTTAATTCACTTTTGGGCATCGATGAGCCAAGAGAGTGCGCAAATCATTCCGCAACTTCAGTCGCTAACCCAGGAGTACAACGGCGCCTTTACCTTAGCGCTCCTCAATTGCGAACAAGAGCAAATGATCGCCTCGCAATTTGGCGTGCAAGCGCTCCCGACCATTGCCCTGTTTATGAATGGTCAAGCCGTCGACGGCTTAGGTGGCCCGCAGGGTATTGAAGCGATTCAAGCCATGCTGAGCAAGCATTTGCCAAGCCAAGAAGAGTTGGCGCTCAGTGAAGCGCTGACTCTGATTGAACAAAAGCAGTACACTCAAGCACTGCCGATTCTTCAAAGTCTCGGTGAAGAGTGGCAACAAAAAGGTGAGGTGAAACTCGCCATCGCAGACTGCTTACTCGAGACCCAAGCGTTTGATGAGGCAAAAGCCATGCTGAGCCATATTCCGCTTGAGTATCAGGATAACTACTACAAAGGCTTAGTCGCAAAATTAGAGTTGTATGAGCAATCCGCCAACAGCCCAGAGATTCAATCTCTCGAAGCCGACTTAGCGAATGACCCAGGCAACGCCAAATTGGCATCCGAATTGGCACTTTGCTACCACCAAGTTAAGCGCGATGAAGAAGCCCTTGCGCTACTTTGGACATTTCTTAAGAAAGACCTCAACACCGAAGGCGGTGATCTGAAAAAGATCTTTATGGATATCCTGTCGGCATTAGGCCAAGGAAACGCGATCGCCAGTCAGTACCGCCGCCAATTGTATTCGGTGTTGTATTGATTTTTGATTTTTGATTTTTGATTTTTGATTTTTATAAAAAGCATCGAAAAATCGCACCTATAAGGTGCGATTTTATTTTGAGTTGCGATTTAGAGGCCAACTAAATGAGACAGTATCTGTTTTCTTTCTTCACTGTTAGATTTGTTATACCAATACCCTAACATCTGAACAGGTTGACTCGCCGACTCAGGCATCACTATTGTATTGTCTTTTCTGCCTCTCAAGGCAATATCAGTAAACTGTTCGATTTCTTCTTGATTTGCTTGTTCTAGCCAATATTTGAACATATTAGGCTCGGTGTTTTCATTAGCGTGAGCATCAACTTTGATATTGGCAGCACTGCTGACTTCTGTAACGGCTAAGGTTGACGTCAATAAATCCGGGTAATACTCAGCATTAAACTTTGCTAGTTCTTTTTCATAGTCTCTTTTGATTCCACCAAGATTCGGTAACTCGGCGACCTCATGCGCTAATTGGTTGCCCTTCTTATCAGAGATAATAAAACTAGGACTTTTATCAAAGCGTTGCGCTTGTTCAACTCTCACAACTTTTGAGCCAGGTTCGATAAATAGGACAGCATTTTCTGAACTAAACGTTAGCACAAACGTTTTAGAGTTGAATTTCTCCTTTTCTCCCAGTTTCTCAACCAATTTCGACATTCTAAGAACGACTTGGTTCTTACCATCAGGAAGCGAGAACGACGACTTTGAAAAAAAAGAATAAGGAATTTCTTCGCCTGCAACCATGACAGGGTTGATATCCGAGTGAAAATCCACAGTGACCTCAGCCCTAGGAGCAAATGAAGCAACCATAGACCCAACAACCAACAACGCTTTCATTACTTTCATTTTTATCTCCTTAGTAAAAAGAGCATTCTAGACAGAATGCTCTTCAAACGATGGTTAAAGACTGTACTCAAAACAACTTGAGATTAGAAGTAGTATTCCATACCTAACAGGATTCGGTGCGCCCAGTCACCACCATCGAATTCATAGTTGCGTGAGTCGATGTACCAGTATGAACTAGGTAGCAAGTAACCAAATCTCGCAGTAATTGCTTGGTCAGCAGTATCTGTGGTGCCATCTGCATCATCTGTTGCCGCGTAGCCAGCTTTTAAAACGTACTTACTATCAATAACATATTGAGCTGTCGCTGAGTATGCATTCTGACCTACACTTCCCACTTCCATAGCTTTATATGCACCAGTTAGTGTCAAGTCACCCAAAAATAGCGAGCCACCAACAATTGCGTAATTGCGACTTTCAACGGTCTCTCTTTGATTTTCTCCACCGTTATCACGCCATGCCACCCACTCAGGGTTCAGGATAACGTTGTCATTACCGTCAACAGTAAACTTCTCCGGCTCACCAACACCTTGTTCGTAAGAACCTTGATGGTAGTAACCTGCGTGAACACTAAACTTCTCTGTTGAGTAAGAGGTACCGATGCTTGAAACCATTTGGTCGGTATCTTTGGTCATTCCACTTAACGTAGCTTGGAAGTTAAACCCACCAAAATTTGCGGAATCAAAGCGAAGAACGCTGTCCGCGCGATCTTGATAACCACCATCAATGTCATTGTTCCAGTCGAAGACGTTACCTAAACCAGGGTTTGAGTGTGGCCAGTCAACGTAGTTGTATGCTGCCACGAGCTGACGACCATACTTGAATTGACCAACACCTTCAAAATCAAGACCAAGATAAGTATCACGAGCACCTAAGCCTCCAGTGTTCGTACCGTTATTAGCATTCCCACCTTCGATCTGCCAGATAAAGTTTGGCGCAATGTCATCAAACTCAACAACACCACGGAAACCAATACGAGATTCGATTTCTGTACCAATGCTCGTCGTATCACCAGCATCGATTAAAGTAATGTTACCCGCAGCTTGACCGTAAAACTGAACGGCATCACCCGCAAGTTGAATCGCTGCATTTGCAGATCCTGACATCGCTACAGCAGCAACTGCAGCACCTACGAGTGAACGTTTAAACATTTTGTCCATGGAAAAACTCCTAAAAATGGATATAGCTGTCTTTTGTTTTCTCACCTTAAGTTGGCCGCCGAAGGGAGAAATCATTTCCTATGTTGAAAACCCTCTGCAAACCTTTCGCATCCGATTTTCTATTCCTGCATACACACTGTGTATCCATGAACTCAGGCTAACTTCGCGACTAAAAATATCCAAATGGAACTTAATTTTTTTCTAAAAAAATATGAGCAATAGCAAAGTTCCATTAATAGACAAGATCCACCTCTCATTTTTTGTTTTTTCAGTCGAAATTAATAAAACCAAATAAAATCAACAAGTTAAATAAAAAACAACATCAATAGGCGTGAGATCACTCGCAAATTATCTTCATTGTAAGATTCGAACATAAGACTATGAACAAGATCACTGACTAATTATTGCGATTATTGAAGTCGGCGGAAGGTAGATAATACGAGACAAACAAAAAGCCCTTAGCGAAATCACTAAGGGCTTCAATAAAGAGGTGCTTGGCTGTGCGAGGTTATTTCATCAAATCAAGTAAGTCTTGTTCTGTTTTGATCTCGATACCTAAATCTTGTGCTTTGGCGAGCTTAGATCCTGCGTTTTCACCAGCAAACAGAATATCGGTATTTTTAGACACACTGCCGGTCACTTTCGCGCCTAACGTTTGCAGTGCCGCTTTTGCATCACTGCGTGTCAACTGAGAAAGTGACCCAGTTAGCACAACGGTTTTACCGGCCAGAGGCGCGGGCGCATCCTCGTCACGTTCAGCGATATCCGGCCAATGTATCCCTTGCGCTAACAAATCCTCGACCACTTGCTGATTTTTCTCCTCAGAGAAGAACGCCAAGATGTGACTCGCGACAATATGGCCAATATCTGGGACTTCTATCAGCTGTTCCAAGGTGGCTTCGCTGATCGCGGGTAGCGTTTTAAAATGCATCGCTAGGTTCGCAGCCGTCGCTTCCCCCACTTCTCTAATCCCCAGTGAATAGAGGAATCTTGGTAATGTGGTGGATTTCGATTTTTGCAGTGCGTCGACCACGTTTTGCGCTGATTTAGGCCCCATGCGATCCAGCACTGTCAGTACACCAGCAGAGAGCTTGAACAGATCAGCAGGCGTTGTCACCATCTCTTTGTCAACCAACTGCTCAATCACCTTGACGCCAAGTCCATCGACGTCCAAAGCCTTACGTGAGACAAAATGCTTCAAGGCTTCTTTGCGCTGCGCCTGGCATACCAATCCGCCACTACAGCGCGTTACCGCTTCGCCTTCCACGCGCTCAACATGGGAGTGACACACAGGGCAAGCACTCGGAAACTCGATCACTTTTGCATCAAGAGGGCGGCTAGCTTCGACCACAGAGACGATTTGTGGAATCACATCCCCAGCGCGGCGAACCACCACCTGATCACCAATCATGACACCAAGACGCGCGATCTCATCGGCATTGTGCAGAGTAGCGTTGCTCACCGTCACGCCACCAACAAATACAGGTTCAAGCTTTGCGACGGGTGTTATCGCGCCCGTTCGCCCGACTTGGAACTCAACGTCATTGAGCACCGTGATCTCTTCTTGCGCCGGGAACTTGTAGGCGATCGCCCAACGCGGCGCACGTGCGACAAAACCGAGTTTCTGCTGAAGCGCCACATCATCGACCTTGATCACCACACCGTCGATTTCATACAGCAAGGTTTGGCGGCGAGTGAGAATGTCATGATAGTAAGCTTTCACCTCTTCCATGCTCTCTACCAAACGCACCTCAGGGCACATGGGTAGGCCCCACTCCTTGAGTTGAATAAAGCGCTGGTAGTGACTTGAAGACAGGGTCGCACCTTGCACCACACCGACACTGTAGGCATAGAAACTAAGAGGGCGGGTCGCGGTGATTTTAGAGTCCAACTGGCGTAAACTGCCTGCCGCCGCGTTACGCGGATTGACAAACACTTTCTCCCCTTTGGCTTTCGCCTGCTCATTGAACTGCTCAAAACCAGCGGTAGGCATGAACACCTCACCACGAACTTCAATACGCGCAGGCCAACCTTCACCACGCAGTTTAAGTGGAATCGCTTTGATGGTGCGAACGTTGTCGGTGATGTTTTCCCCCGTCGCACCGTCGCCCCGCGTCGCTGCTTGGGTTAGCACGCCATTTTCATACAACAAACTGACTGCTAAGCCATCCAATTTTGGTTCACAGCAAAACGCAGCCACGCTCTGGCCCGCCAGTCTATCTGTCATGCGTTTGTAGAAACTATCTAACTCGCTGTCATCAAACGCATTGTCGAGCGACAACATTGGGATCTCGTGAGTCACAGGCTCAAACTGAGATAAGGCCATGCCCCCTACCCGAGCGCTCGGCGAATCGGGTGTTCGCAAATGAGGGTGCTGTTGCTCTAGCTCTATAAGCTCACGCATCATACGATCGTATTCTGCATCGGGGATTTCCGGGCTATCTTCTACGTAGTACTTAATGCCATGATGATGAAGCGCACTACGAAGGGCCTCAATTTTCTGTTCGATTTCTTGGGACATCAGTCTCTCTGCTCTATATCTTGGCCACTTGCAGGGCCTTTGCCTTTGATCTTAATCCAATATGAATCAGTGACTCTAAAGCAAATAAGGTAAAACGAAAAAGGCTCCGCATCAGGAGCCTTTATGGTAGCACGCTTTGTTTTGCTGACTAGGGTTGCTGTGCGAGCTTAAACGCCTTGATTTGAGCGCGATACGCATCAAGTCGGTTCGGCGTCATGAGATTACGCGCATCATCCAGCACGTTGGCACCTAAATCATCGGCAATTTGCTGCGCGGTTTTCAGCATCAACTTGAAGTTTTGTTCACCATCACCGTAGCACGGCAATGTCATAAAGAATGAGATCCCTTTAGTGGTGAATGTTGCAGGATCATCATGCTTGAGTGTGCCAGGGTGCATCATGTTGGCAACGCTAAACAGCACTTTGCCGGTACCAGAGAGATCCGCATGACGATGGAAAATGTCCATTTCACCGTAAATCAGCCCATTTTGCTGCATGCTATCAAACAGCTTGGTACCCACAAATGGCGTCTCTCCAGCGCAATGCACATTGATGACAATCACCTGCATCTCATCTTCGTCATCACTATCATCAATCTCGGTCGGCGCGGATTCTGTGGTGGAGACAGAGCTCACATCACGGGGCTCTTGAGGGTTTGCAGACATAGAGGGAATGTCTAGTTCTTCCGATGACGCTTGACGGGGAGTATCTTGCAGCGGAGTGGTTTGAGACTCCTCTACCAAATCGTCTTTCCACTCACTAAAGGTTGGCTCATCTCGAGTGGAATCGCTTGAAAACGTTGAGTCACTGATGGATGCGTCGAGAAGCGGGTCACTTAGCAGAGGATCATCCATTGTCTCACCGGAGTCTGAAGCAAATTTATTGCTGGTGTTGCGACTGGTCTTAGTCACACGCACAATCTCAAAATCATCTTCGGGAGCAAAAGAGCGCTCGGGTACGGATTCGTCTTGCTCTGGCGTCGACAGTTTTCCAATTGGCTTGTTGCCAAATTTTGTTTTGCCTTCTTTTTTGCTTGTCCATAATCCGTGGAACAGCAGCGCGGCAATGGCCAAAGCGCCCACAATGATCAGTACAAATCGCAATTCCTGCATCTTTCACTCTCAATCATTCAGCTGCTAAATCAGCCAAACTGGTTTCAAATAATCTGATTTGAGTTACTCTACCAAAACTCTCATAGGTTTTAGAACAACTTAATGTTAGAAGTTCCCATAATGATGTGATTTTGAACACGCTTTTCCTTGTTAACACACCATAAAACCCTGTTAGGCACATTTTCATGAACAACACTCAACAGTCAAAAACCGGATTTGGTTATTTTTTCCACGGTTTGCAACTCACTCTGCAACCCGGCATTCGTCAGTTTGTCCTTTTACCTCTCCTCGCCAACATTATTTTGGTCGGAAGCGCGCTCTTTTATCTCTTCTCTCATCTGGATAGTTGGATTGCAGAGTGGATTGGTCAGCTACCCGATTTCCTCTCTTGGTTGAGTTATCTTCTGTGGCCGTTACTGGTGCTCACGATTTTGGCGACCTTCTCCTACTTCTTTAGCACCTTAGCGAACTTTATCGCAGCGCCGTTCAATGGCCTGCTCGCGGAAAAGGTGGAAGAGCACCTAACGGGGCAAAAGATCAGTGACGATGGCATGCTCAGCGTTATCAAGGATGTGCCGCGTGTATTGGCACGAGAATGGCGCAAACTGCTCTACGTTCTGCCCAAAGCCATTGGATTGTTTATTTTGCTGCTCATTCCAGCCTTAGGCCAGACGCTCGGCCCCATTCTGTGGTTTGTGTTTACCGCTTGGATGCTGGCGATTCAGTACTGCGATTATCCGTTCGATAATCACAAGGTGCCGTTTAATGACATGCGACACAATTTGAAACAAAAACAAAGCAAAGCCTATACCTTTGGTGCGCTGGTCTCCGTGTTCACCACCATTCCTATTTTGAACCTGATCGTTATGCCTGTCGCGGTGTGCGGTGCGACATCGATGTGGGTGACCGAGTTCAAAGCAAGAAACTGAGTTTATCAAGTTCATATCATATAACTTTTTAATCCTTTTCTAGTTTTTTACCCTGACCTAATCTCTATCGGGTCAAACTTAAATAGAACATGATTGGTGGCGTGACAAACACGCTGCCAATATTTCGATGAAGGACTACATCATGAGCAAAATCTACGAAGATAATTCACTGACTATTGGTAATACCCCTCTTGTTCGCCTTAACAAAGTGAGCAACGGCAAAGTCTTGGCTAAAATCGAAGCGCGTAACCCAAGCTTCAGTGTTAAGTGTCGTATCGGCGCGAACATGATTTGGGAAGCTGAGAAAGCAGGCAAGCTAAAGCCGGGCGTTGAACTTGTTGAACCAACCAGTGGTAATACCGGTGTTGCTCTTGCCTTCGTCGCGGCGGCGCGTGGTTACAAATTAACCCTAACGATGCCTGAGTCGATGAGCCTAGAGCGTCGTAAACTGCTGAAAGCCCTAGGTGCGAACCTAGAGCTAACTGAAGCAGCGAAAGGCATGAAAGGTGCAATCAACAAAGCTGAAGAGATTGTGGCGAGCAACCCTGACAAGTACCTGCTTCTTCAGCAGTTCAACAACCCAGCGAACCCACAGATTCACGAAAAAACCACTGGTCCAGAAATCTGGGACGCGACAGACGGTGAAATCGATGTCTTCGTTGCAGGCGTAGGTACCGGCGGTACCATCACAGGTACAAGCCGCTACATCAAAGGCGAAAAAGGTAAAAACATTGTTTCCGTAGCGGTAGAGCCAGCGGAATCGCCTGTGATTGCACAAGCGCTCGCGGGTGAAGAAATCAAACCAGCACCACACAAAATCCAAGGCATTGGCGCTGGCTTTATTCCAGGCAACCTCGATTTAGCGTTGATTGACCGCGTGGAAGCCGTGACTTCTGAAGAAGCAATTGAGATGGCTCGTCGTCTTATGGAAGAGGAAGGTATCCTTGCGGGTATCTCGTCAGGCGCGGCAGTGGTTGCAGCAAACCGCCTTGCTCAACTTCCTGAATTTGAAGGCAAAACCATCGTTACTGTATTGCCAAGCTCGGGTGAGCGTTACCTAAGCTCAGCGCTATTTGCAGGCATCTTCACCGAGAAAGAGAACCAACAGTAATATGTGGTGAAATCAATTTTTCGTCTAAAAAAGCCCCGTTCAGGGGCTTTTTTGTTGATCCTGGCTCCACCTTTGGTAATATCGGGATGTTTTATTTCTAGCATCAAAATAAAACATTAAAACGATTTTATAGTTGCGGCGAAAAACAGCAAAGACTGACCACGCGGCACCTAGTATACAATTAGTATCAGTTCTGACACGAAAACAACGTCTGTCGCCTAGCGCAACCGTTTAATCCGAGTTAAGCTGTTTCTAATTAATAAACTATCTAAAAATAAATCAATTGGGGTATACAACATGTACGAGAAGCAAGTAGAAATCACAGCAGAAAACGGTCTTCACACTCGTCCAGCTGCACAGTTCGTGAAAGAAGCAAAAGCATTTGACGCGGACATCACTGTGACTTCTAACGGTAAAAGTGCAAGCGCTAAGAGCCTATTTAAGCTACAAACTCTAGGCCTAGTGAAAGGTACTGTAGTCACTATCTCTGCTGAAGGCCCACAGGCTCAGAAAGCAGTTGACCACCTAGTTGCTCTAATGGACCAACTACACTAATCGGTCTGCTATTGATTAAAGCCATTTTGCCAACGCAAAATGGCTTTATACCAATTTGATCCGGTCGATGAACAGGCCACCTCGTTTGCGCCGAACTATCCCATCATATTGGAAATAGCACCAAGATTAAGCTACACATAAACGTTAGCGCACCCATTTCTCCCGTTTAAAAGTTGACCAATTTAAGGTAAGGCTATGATTTCAGGCATCCTAGCATCTCCAGGTATTGCTATCGGTAAAGCACTACTCCTTCAAGAAGATGAAATTGTCCTAAACACTCACACTATTTCTGACGATCAAGTCGACGCTGAAGTAAAACGTTTCTTTGAAGCACGTGACAAATCAGCGGCTCAGCTTGAAACCATCAAGCAGAAAGCACTAGAAACCTTCGGTGAAGAAAAAGAAGCGATCTTTGAAGGTCACATCATGCTTCTTGAAGACGAAGAGCTAGAAGAAGAAATCCTAGCGCTGATCAAAAATGACAAGATGCATGCAGACAATGCCATTCACACTGTGATTGAAGAGCAAGCTGCAGCACTTGAATCTTTAGACGACGAATACCTCAAAGAGCGTGCGACAGATATCCGTGATATCGGTACACGTTTTGTGAAAAACGCGCTGGGCATCAATATTGTCTCTCTTAGCGATATTGACCAAGAAGTCATCCTAGTTGCGTACGATCTGACTCCATCAGAAACAGCACAGATCAACCTTAACTACGTACTGGGTTTTGCTTGTGATATCGGTGGTCGTACTTCTCACACTTCAATCATGGCACGTTCACTTGAATTGCCAGCGATCGTGGGCACCAACGACATTACCAAGAAAGTGAAGAACGGCGACATGCTGATTCTTGACGCAATGAACAACAAGATTGTCGTCAACCCATCTGACGCTGAGCTAGAAGAAGCGAAAGCCGTTAAAACCGCATTCCTTGCTGAAAAAGAAGAGCTAGCAAAACTGAAAGATCTTCACGCTGAAACTCTAGATGGTCACCGCGTCGAAGTGTGCGGCAACATCGGTACAGTGAAAGACTGTGATGGCGTACTGCGCAATGGCGGTGAAGGCGTTGGTCTGTACCGAACTGAGTTCTTGTTCATGGACCGCGATGCGCTACCAACAGAAGAAGAGCAGTACCAAGCGTACAAAGAAGTGGCAGAAGCGATGAACGGCGAAGCCGTTATCATCCGTACTATGGATATCGGTGGCGACAAAGACCTACCGTACATGGATCTCCCACAAGAGATGAACCCATTCTTGGGTTGGCGCGCTGTACGTATCAGCCTAGACCGTCGTGAAATCCTACGCGACCAGCTGCGTGGCATCCTACGTGCATCTGCACACGGTAAGCTGCGCATCATGTTCCCAATGATCATCTCTGTAGAAGAGATTCGTGAACTGAAAGCGGCGATTGAAGAATACAAAGCAGAGCTTCGTGCAGAAGGTCTGGCATTTGATGAAGAGATCGAAATCGGTGTCATGGTGGAAACACCAGCAGCGGCAGCGATTGCACCACACCTTGCAAAAGAAGTGGCCTTCTTCTCAATCGGTACCAACGATCTTACCCAGTACACACTCGCGGTAGACCGTGGTAACGAAATGATTTCTCACCTATACAACCCACTGTCACCAGCGGTTCTTACGGTCATCAAGCAAGTCATTGATGCATCGCACGCGGAAGGCAAATGGACAGGTATGTGTGGTGAGCTAGCGGGCGATGAGCGCGCAACGCTACTATTATTAGGTATGGGGCTGGATGAGTTCTCAATGAGCGGCATCTCTATTCCTAAAGTGAAGAAAGTGATTCGTAACTCAAACTACGCGGAAGTGAAAGCAATGGCGGAAGAGGCACTGTCTCTACCAACAGCGGCTGAAATTGAAGCGGTAGTTGATAAGTTCATCGCTGAAAAATCACTATAACCGGCTAATACCAATCTCCGATCTGGGGGGAGCCTTGTTGCCTAATCAGGCGTTTGTAATGAACGAATCTGTTTAGGTAAGAAGGAGATAGACGACTAAAAATAGTCGTCTATCTCGTGAGATTGGTATACTATAATTCGACAGAATTAAATTAAACGTTAGGAGCATGACACAATGGGTCTGTTTGACAAACTTAAGAAGCTAGTATCAGATGACAGCGCTGACGCTGGTGCAATCGAGATCATCGCGCCACTTTCTGGTGAAATCGTAAATATCGAAGACGTGCCTGATGTGGTTTTCGCTGAGAAAATCGTTGGCGACGGTATTGCAATCAAACCAGCAGGCGACAAAATGGTTGCTCCTGTAAACGGTACTATCGGTAAGATCTTCGAAACAAACCACGCGTTTTCTATCGAGTCTGACGATGGTGTTGAGCTTTTTGTTCACTTCGGTATCGATACCGTTGAACTGAAAGGCGAAGGCTTCAAGCGTATCGCTGAAGAAGGTCAAACAGTGAAAGCTGGTGACACTATCATTGAGTTCGATCTAGCACTTCTAGAAGAAAAAGCAAAATCAACGCTAACACCTGTTGTTATTTCTAACATGGATGAAATCAAAGAGTTGAACAAACTGTCTGGTTCTGTCACTGTTGGTGAAACACCTGTTCTACGTGTGACTAAGTAATTAGCGTCACGAGAATAACAAAACGCAGCTTTACGCTGCGTTTTTTGTTTTCTGCGCTAGAGTGAAGCGTCCATACCCAACGCATAACGCAATACTTGATGTTTGATGGGACCAGAGTGTTCTGCCACTTTCAGCGCCGCATTTCTTATCCACTTAAGCGGTACCTTGTCATTGCTAAACCCTTTATAAAACAGATCCATCCCGGTTTGCATCAGCAAATTATCAGGTCGACGACGACGTTCATATTGCGCTAAGTGCGACAAAAGAATCTCTTCATGATCGCGCGTCACGTTCAGCAAAGCCTCCACATCTTTAAAGCCGAGATTCACCCCCTGCCCTGCCAGTGGATTGATGGTGTGCGCGGCATCCCCAACCAGGACGCAGTGGGGCGTATAGTAGCGCTGTGCATGGCGGCGAGTTAACGGGAATGAGCCAGACTGGATCACCTCAATACCGCCAAGCTCAGCAGGAAAATGAGTCTTTATTTCGCTGGCAAGTTGAAGCGGCGTCATCGCCTTTAACTGACGAATACGCTTTGGTGTGTCGTACCAGACCAGAGAGGCTTGATGACCACATAGAGGTAAAAATGAGCGCGGTCCCGACGGCGTAAATTGCTGCCAAGTGATGTCTTGTTGAGGGAGATCGGTTTTGACATTAATCAGCATGCAATGCTGCCTGTAGTCCCAAGCAGTGATGCCAATGCCTGCACTCTGTCTGACGCGAGAATGAGCACCATCGGCCCCGACAATCAGCCCGGCTTCGATAACCTCACCGTCTGATAGCGTCACTTGATTCACTGGGCCATATTCGATGTGCTCGACCGTCACGGGGCAGCGCAACGCCAGATTCGGCCATGCAGAGAACTGCGACCAGAGCCCCAATTGAATGATGCGGTTCTCAACGATGTAGCCCAATTGATCACAAGCGACATCGTCACTGTGAAAGCGGGTCCGGCATTCGGGATGCTCCCACGTTTCTAGACGTTTGTAAGGACAGGCGCGCATCGACTGAATGGCTTGCCATGCCCCTAGCGATTCAAGCAGGGCAACCGAATGATTCGATATCGCGGAGACGCGGACATCCATCGCTTGTTGCGGTGCGTACGGTGTCGGTGCCTTCCCTTCGATCACCACGACACGTCGACCTTGCTCCGCAAACCCGAGCGCGACAGCTGCGCCTACCATTCCTCCGCCAATCACGGCCACATCATACTTGTTCATAGTTTGTACTTCATCGTATTGATTCAAAGGCTATTTTCGATTGTACGGTTTGAGTGCCAATTTGTAACTAAAAACCTTGATGGGGATACGGGCAAACCCTTGTAACCACTAGGCTAGAATTGCTTCTGGTCACTCGCCATTGAAAGCAGTACAATACGCCGCTTAACGCCGCACAAGCGGTGAAAAATCGGCCAATTGAGTCACTCAATACCTTGGCCAACTGGAACCAATGGGCGATTTGCTCCCTTAATTTAAACTAACGATCGAGCGAACAACATGAGTAAGAAACTGCTAATAAAAACCTGGGGCTGTCAGATGAACGAGTACGATTCATCAAAAATGGCCGATCTCCTGAATGCCGCAAACGGCTATGAACTCACAGAAGAACCAGACGAAGCAGACGTGTTGCTACTGAACACCTGTTCTATCCGTGAGAAGGCGCAAGAAAAGGTCTTCCACCAGCTCGGCCGTTGGAAAACGTTGAAAGATAAAAAGCCAGATGTGGTGATTGGCGTTGGTGGCTGTGTTGCCACTCAAGAAGGCGACCACATCCGTGAGCGTGCTCCTTACGTTGACGTCATTTTTGGCCCGCAAACTCTGCATCGCTTGCCAGAAATGATCAAGCAGTCGCAATCCGATGATGCGCCAGTGATGGACATCTCCTTCCCAGAAATTGAGAAATTTGACCGTCTGCCTGAGCCTCGCGCTGAAGGGGCAACGGCGTTCGTCTCTATCATGGAAGGTTGCTCGAAATACTGTACCTACTGCGTGGTGCCATACACCCGTGGTGAAGAAGTCAGCCGTCCTATGGATGACGTGCTGTTTGAAATCGCCCAGTTAGCGGAGCAAGGCGTACGTGAAGTCAACTTGCTTGGCCAAAACGTAAACGCCTATCGTGGCCCTACTCATGATGGTGAGATTTGCAGCTTCGCTGAATTGCTCCGTCTGGTCGCGTCGATCGATGGCATTGATCGCATCCGCTTTACAACCAGCCACCCGCTCGAGTTCACCGATGACATTATCGCGGTTTATGAAGACACGCCAGAGCTTGTTAGCTTCTTGCACCTACCCGTGCAAAGCGGCAGCGATCGTATCTTGACGATGATGAAGCGCCCGCACACTGCTATCGAGTACAAATCGATCATTCGCAAGCTACGTAAAGCGCGTCCTGACATTCAAATCAGTTCAGATTTCATTGTCGGCTTCCCAGGTGAAACAGACAAAGACTTCCAAGACACCATGAAGCTGATTAAAGATGTCGACTTCGACATGAGCTTTAGCTTTATCTTCTCACCACGTCCTGGTACACCAGCGGCGGACTACCCGTGTGATATCTCCGAGCAAGAGAAGAAAGAGCGCCTCTACGAATTGCAGCAAGTGATCAACAGTCAAGCGATGCGCTATTCGCGTTTGATGCTTGGCACTGAGCAACGTGTGCTAGTTGAAGGGCCATCGAAAAAGAATCTAATGGAGCTTCGCGCTCGTACAGAGAACAACCGAGTGGTGAACTTCGAAGGCAACGCCGAACTGATCGGTCAGTTTGTTGATGTTAAGATCACTGACGTGTTTGCCAACTCGCTACGTGGTGAAATCATCCGCACAGAGAAAGAGATGGATCTGCGCAGCGTCATTTCACCGACACAGATGATGGCAAAAACCAAACGCGAAGATGAGCTAGGTGTAGCAACCTTTACGCCTTAGTCTTGAAAATGCCTAACTAAGTAGCCATCTTAGTAATAGGAACTGTCGCCATTGGAAGCCCGGTCTCAATCGGGCTTTCTTAAATGGCCAATTATGTGAGGCAACTTTGAGCAATAAAATCGTTACGCTAGAAATCGATCTAGAACCTTCAGATAACCGCCGACTCGCCAGTCTATGCGGTCCATTCGATGACAACATCAAACACCTTGAGCGACGTTTAGGGGTAGAGATCAGCTACCGAGGCAACTTTTTTACCATCGTAGGTAAGCCTCATACTGCCGCGGCAGCGCTTGAAATCGTCAAAACACTCTACGTCAACACGGCGCCAGTACGTGGCACCATTCCTGATATTGAGCCTGACGAAATCCATCTTGCGATCAAAGAAACGGGCGTCCTTGAGCAAAATCTTGAGTCGAATATTGAGCATGGCAAAGAAGTCTTCATCAAAACGAAGAAGGGCGTAATCAAACCACGTACGCCAAACCAAGCCCAGTATCTCGTCAACATGGTGACGCACGACATCAGCTTTGGTATTGGCCCTGCCGGTACGGGTAAAACCTACCTTGCGGTCGCCGCTGCAGTCGACGCATTAGAGCGCCAAGAAATTCGCCGTATTCTACTCACGCGTCCTGCGGTCGAAGCCGGTGAAAAGCTCGGTTTCCTGCCGGGTGATTTGAGCCAAAAAGTCGACCCTTATCTGCGCCCACTTTACGATGCGCTGTTTGAGATGCTCGGTTTTGAGAAGGTCGAGAAACTGATTGAACGTAATGTCATTGAAGTGGCGCCGCTTGCGTACATGCGCGGCCGAACCTTGAATGATGCGTTTATCATTCTCGACGAAAGCCAGAACACCACAGTCGAACAGATGAAAATGTTTTTGACTCGTATCGGCTTTAACTCACGGGCTGTGATCACCGGTGATGTCACGCAAATCGACTTACCACGCGGCGCGAAGTCTGGCCTGCGTCATGCGATTGAAGTGCTCAGTGACGTTGAGGAGATCAGCTTTAACTTCTTCCAGTCTGATGACGTGGTTCGCCACCCTGTCGTCGCTCGTATCGTCAACGCCTATGAAAAATGGGAAGCGCAAGATCAAAAAGAGCGCAAAGAGTATGAAAAGCGTCGCCGTGAAGAGCGCGAAGCGAAACTGCTCGAAACTCAGGTCGCGTCTGCGCCACAGGCGCACATTACCCCTTCGACTGAGAGTAAAGAGTCATGAGTATCGAACTCGATCTGCAACTCGCGGTCGAACAAGAAACGGGTCTACCGACATTCGAGCAGTTTAGCCAATGGCTAAACGCCGCGGTCACCCTTTTTCAACCGGATGCGGAAGTGACGATTCGCATCGTAGATAGTGAAGAGAGCCAACAGCTCAATCACGAATATCGCGGCAAAAACAAGCCAACCAATGTGTTGTCTTTTCCTTTCGAAGCACCACCGGGTATCGAGATGGATTTGCTGGGCGACCTGATTATCTGTCGCCAAGTGGTTGAACAAGAAGCCAATGAACAAGGTAAACCCTTGATGGCACATTGGGCGCATATGGTTGTACATGGTAGCTTGCATCTGCTAGGTTATGATCATATTGAGGATGACGAAGCCGAAGAAATGGAGTCACTGGAAATTGAAATTCTAGACAAAATGGGCATCGCCAATCCTTATGAAATGGAAGATTGAGTGTCGGCTTTCGGCACTCAGCATCGTCACTCGACGCTCAATCACCTCCATGAGCGCGAGTGCCATGTGAGCTACCACACTTTGGTAGCGTGACTAAAATGAGAAACAATGAACGACGACAATTCTCCCTCTGCCTTAGAAGGTAAGAAAGAAAAATCTGAAGGTCCGAGTAGAAAGTCCTTCTTCGGACGCCTGGGCCAAATCTTCCAGGGCGACCCAAAAGATCGCCAAGAGTTAGTGGAAGTATTCCGCGACTCGGAAGTAAACGACGTAATTGACCATGACACCCGCGACATGCTCGAAGGTGTCATGGAGATTTCCGAGATGCGAGTGCGTGATATCATGCTGCCTCGCTCTCAGATGGTCACTATTGACCGCAATGACGATTTGGATGCGCTAGTGATGCTGATTACCGATGCGCAGCACTCTCGCTACCCTGTCATTAGTGAAGACAAAGACCACGTTGAAGGCATCCTACTAGCGAAGGACTTATTAAAATACTTAGGCTCTGACAGCTCGCCATTTAACATTGAGGAAGTGATCCGCCCTGCGGTGGTTGTTCCTGAAAGTAAACGCGTTGACCGACTCCTTAAAGAGTTTCGTGAAGAGCGTTACCACATGGCGATTGTCGTCGACGAATTCGGTGGTGTGTCTGGATTGGTGACGATCGAAGACATCTTGGAAGAGATCGTCGGTGAAATCGAAGATGAATTCGACGATGAGGAAGAGATCGATATCCGCAAGTTAAGCAAACACACCTTTGCGGTGAAGGCGCTGACAACGATCGAAACCTTTAACACCACATTCGGCACTTCTTTCAGCGATGAGGAAGTCGATACTGTAGGAGGCTTAGTCATGACGGCGTTCGGTCACTTGCCTTCACGAGGGGAAGTGCTGGAAATCGACAACTACAGCTTTAAAGTCACCGCCGCGGACAACCGCCGCGTACTGCAACTTCAAGTGACTATCCCAGAAGAAGACGCTCAACCTGAGCCTACTCAAGAGTAGTATTAGAGATCACATCCATGATGAATCCCCTCATTCATCGCCTAAAACGGCCGTTCGCGGCCGTTTTTGTTGGCGCCGCAACCACGTTTGCTTTTGCACCTTATCAACTGTGGCCCTTAGCGATTATCAGCCCTGCACTGCTGCTGCTTCTCATCCACCAGCAGTCGAGTAAACGCAGTTTTGCGATTGGTTATGCTTGGGGACTTGGTCAATTTGCCACCGGCATCAGCTGGGTGCATGTCAGTATTGATACCTTCGGCGGCATGCCCAAAATCGCCAGTCTGTTTTTAATGGCGCTGTTGGTCGGCTATCTCGCTCTCTATTCGGCACTCGCCTGTTACCTGATAAATAAGTGGTTTCCTGCACTCTCAAGGCGCCGCTATTTCTTTGCCTTTCCGGCTCTTTGGCTGATTATGGATTGGTTACGAGGCTGGGTAATGACTGGCTTTCCATGGTTGTGGCTCGGCTACAGTCAAATCGATAGCCCGCTTGCCCAGTTCGCCCCGCTAGGTGGCGTTGAGCTGATTACCCTTTTGTGTGTGTTAAGCGCGAGTGCCCTAGCCTTTGCGTGGCTTCGCCGCCAATGGTCAATCCTGTGGGTTCCCTTTGTCATTCTCGCAACAGGCTTCGGTCTGCGCAGTGCACAGTGGGTAACGCCAAATCCAGATAGCAGCACTCGTTTTGCGTTGATTCAGGGCAACATTGACCAAGCAATCAAATGGGTTCCGAGTCAACGTTGGCCGACCATGATGAAGTACACCGATTTGACCCGTGAAAACTGGAATGCCGATATCATCATCTGGCCAGAAGCGGCGATTCCTGCGTTTGAATTTGAAATCGCCTCTTTTCTCTCCAACTTAGACTCAGCGGCGAAGATGAACGACAGCGCCGTGATCACCGGCGTTGTCAATATGGGTGAGCAGCGTCAGTTCTTCAATAGCATCTTGACCTTAGGTAAGTCTGGGCGTGATGAGTACCGTTATGATCTCAGCGATCGCTACCACAAGCATCATCTTCTACCCTTTGGTGAGTTCGTGCCTTTTGAGGAGATACTACGCCCACTGGCTCCTTTTTTTAATCTGCCGATGTCTTCTTTCAGTGGCGGCGCGTTTATCCAACCCAACGTGTACGCCAACGGTCGCCATTTCGCGCCCGCGCTCTGTTATGAGATCATCTTTAACGACCAAGTAAGGCAAAACGTGAACGATGAGACCGACTTCATTTTGACTCTCTCCAATGACGCCTGGTTTGGTCACTCGATTGGCCCGCTGCAACACATGGAAATCGCACGAATGCGTGCGTTAGAACTGGGTAAGCCTGTGATTCGTTCGACCAATAATGGCGTCACGGCGGTAACAGACTATCAAGGAAAGATCACCGCGCAAATCCCGCAGTTTGAAACCGCAGTGCTCACTACACAAGTGGGTTCCACCACAGGGCAAACGCCGTATCATCAATGGGGTACGTGGCCATTGTATTGCTGGGCGGCATTGAGTCTGTTGGGGGCATTTCTGTCTTCAAGACGGGGCGAACGCCCCATCACTCAGTAAAACAACCACGCGGTTAAGGTTGTAGCGCTTGCCGCGTAAAGCCTTTGCAACCGCATTTAGTACAAGCAATGATAGTAGTGGGGTGGTTGTATTCGGTTTTGTGGCCACAATCGTCACAGACCAACACCCCAAGCCCTATCACCTCACCGGCCTGATAAAGTCCTTGGTGCTCCAAGTCTGTAAATAGCTCCACCCACTCCACTTTGGTTCGATCGGTTATCTCAAGCAAGCCTTGCCAAATCGAGTCTGCAATCATCAGATAGAAAGGGCTGCTTTTCGAGCGGTCATAGTTGTCGGCAAACTCCTTCAAGTCTGATTTGACATAGGCGGAAACCAGCGCCAATTCGTCTTTAGTTAAATCGTTCGCCGCCTCGACCACCTTACCTGATGTCTCTAGCACATGGTTGACTTCTTCCGGGCTATGTTTGAGGGCTTCGAGAACATCCTCAAACATCTCCTCATAACCGGCTTTCTGTTTTGCCATGGTGACCTCCTTAGGAATAATCCAGAATTTCCGCTATTGTTGTGCACCTCTCCTTTAGGTATTCTATGACGATCTATTTATGTCTGTTCGAACTGAACTCACAATTTCCAAGATAACCGGATATCATCGATGCAAGAGCAATACAACCCGCAAGATATTGAACAGAAAGTTCAAAAGCACTGGGATGACAACAAGACCTTTGTTGTAAGTGAAGACCCAAATAAAGAAAAATTCTACTGTCTGTCTATGTTCCCTTACCCAAGTGGTCGTCTACACATGGGTCACGTGCGTAACTACACCATCGGTGATGTGGTCTCTCGTTTCCAACGTCTGCAAGGCAAAAACGTCATGCAGCCTATCGGTTGGGATGCATTTGGTCTTCCGGCTGAAAACGCGGCGGTGAAAAACAACACGGCACCAGCGCCTTGGACTTACGAAAACATCGAATACATGAAGAACCAGCTTAAGCTTCTTGGCTTCGGTTATGACTGGAACCGTGAGTTCGCGACATGTACGCCAGAGTACTACCGTTGGGAACAAGAGTTCTTCACTAAGCTTTATCAAAAAGGCCTCGTTTACAAGAAGACCTCTTCTGTTAACTGGTGTCCAAACGACCAAACCGTTCTTGCCAACGAGCAGGTTGAAGATGGCTGCTGCTGGCGTTGTGACACGCCTGTAGAGCAAAAAGAAATTCCACAGTGGTTCATCAAGATCACTGAATACGCTCAAGAGCTACTAGACGATCTCGACAATCTAGACGGCTGGCCTGAAATGGTGAAAACCATGCAGCGCAACTGGATCGGTCGCTCTGAAGGTGTTGAACTCAAATTTAAAGTCAAGGGTCAACAAGACCTAGAAGTCTACACAACACGCCCTGACACACTCATGGGTGTGACGTACGTGGGCATCGCGGCAGGTCACCCTCTTGCTGCTCTGGCGGCTCAAACCAACCCAGAGCTTGCTGCGTTTATCGATGAGTGTAAGAACAACAAAGTCGCGGAAGCGGAACTGGCGACCATGGAGAAGAAAGGTATGGCGACGGGCCTTACTGCTATTCATCCATTGAACGGTCGTGAAGTGCCAATCTTTGTGGCGAACTTCGTCCTGATGGATTACGGTACAGGTGCAGTTATGGCGGTACCGGCGCACGACCAACGTGACTACGAGTTTGCGACCAAATACGGTCTCGATATCGTACCGGTTATCAAACCCGTTGATGGCAGTGAGCTCGACATCTCTGAAGCGGCCTACACAGAAAAAGGCGTACTGTTCGATTCTGGTGAATTCGACGGTCTAGAATTCCAAGCGGCATTCGACGCAATCGCAGCGAAACTAGAAGCTGAAGGCAAAGGGACTAAAACTGTTAACTTCCGTCTGCGTGACTGGGGTGTATCTCGTCAGCGTTACTGGGGCGCACCAATCCCAATGGTCACCACGGAAGATGGCGAAGTTCACCCTGTCCCTGCTGACCAACTGCCAGTCATTCTTCCAGAAGACGTGGTCATGGACGGCGTAACAAGCCCAATCAAAGCCGACAAAGAGTGGGCGAAGACCACATTCAATGGCGAACCTGCGCTGCGTGAGACAGACACCTTCGATACCTTTATGGAATCATCTTGGTACTACGCGCGTTACTGTTCACCACAAGCGGACGACATCCTTGATCCTGAAAAAGCCAACTACTGGCTACCAGTTGATCAATACGTTGGTGGTATCGAGCACGCGTGTATGCACCTTCTCTACTCTCGCTTCTTCCACAAACTCCTGCGTGATGCTGGTTACGTCACCTCTGACGAGCCGTTCAAGCAACTGCTATGTCAAGGCATGGTACTGGCAGACGCCTTCTACTTTGAGAACGAAAAAGGTGGTAAAGAGTGGGTAGCGCCGACCGATGTGGCTGTCGAACGTGACGGTAAAGGTCGCATTATTTCAGCCAAAGACAACGCGGGCCGTGATGTGACGCACTCAGGCATGATTAAGATGTCTAAATCGAAAAATAACGGCATTGACCCACAAGAGATGGTCGACAAGTACGGCGCTGACACTGTACGTCTATTTATGATGTTTGCCTCGCCAGCCGATATGACATTGGAATGGCAAGAGTCTGGTGTAGAAGGCGCGAACCGCTTCCTGAAACGCGTGTGGAAACTGGTCAATGAGCACACATCAAAAGGCGCAGCTGAAGCAGTGGATGCGTCTTCCTTGTCGGGTGACCAAAAAGCATTGCGTCGTGATGTCCACAAAACCATTGCTAAAGTGACCGATGATGTTGCACGTCGTCAAACTTTCAATACCGCTATTGCGGCGATCATGGAGCTGATGAACAAGCTATCAAAAGCGCCACAAGACTCAGCGCAAGATCGTGCGATTTTGGATGAAGCACTGAAAGCCGTGGTCGTAATGCTTTACCCTATCACTCCGCACATCTGTTTTGAAATGGGCAATGCGCTCAACATCACAGACATCGACAACACGGCTTGGCCACAACATGACGAGAAAGCACTGGTTGAAGACGAGAAACTGATCGTCGTTCAGGTCAACGGTAAACTACGTGCCAAACTCACTGTGGCGGCCAATGCCAGCAAAGAAGAAGTGGAAGCACTCGGTTTAGGTGATGAGAACGTCACCAAGTTCACAGAAGGCTTGACGATTCGTAAAGTGATTTACGTCCCGGGCAAACTTCTCAACATCGTGGCGAACTAATCCCATTAGTTCGAGTCTTAAGCAGGGCCTAGTGCCCTGCTTAACTTCGATGAGCGTTTTATTTTTGACAGAGCGCTCACCGAAGTTATCCAACCACTGTGGTCTATAACACTTTCGTTCATACTATTAGTATTCTCAACCAAAGAGCCGTTCACTCATGCGTCTATTTTCAATCTCATCCGTTAAGCTAACCAGCGCACTGTTGGTTGCCTCGCTTCTTGCTGGTTGTGGTTTCCACTTACGTGGTGATTACTCGGTCCCAGAGGAGCTCGATAAGATGTCATTGACCAGTTACGACAAATACAGCACCTTTACCCGCATGATGAAAGCGCAGCTACGCATGAGTGAAATCGAGATCGTGCCACCGGCGGAAAACATCGCCAATTTGCACCTGATCAGTGAAGGCGTTGGCGAGCGCACCCTCTCGCTTTACCAAAACACGCGTGCGGCGGAGAAAGAGCTCACCTTCCGTGCCTCCTATCGCGTTACCGTGCCCGATCTTGGCACCAAAACCTTCTCTACGAGCGTCACCCGTAGCTACCTGGATAACCCGCTGTCAGCGCTAGCGAAATCGGTTGAACGCGACATGATCGAAGATGAGATGCGCAAACTCGCAGCCACCCAAATCATTCGCCAAATGGCACGCCTTAAAGCCGATATCGAAGCCAACGAAATCGAGCTAGAGAACGAAGAACAAGTACAACTCAAAGCGCAAGAAGAGCAATATCGCGTCAAGACCTTTTACAGCGATGATGCGCCCGCTCCGGTCACTGAGTAATCCCGAGTTCGTTATCGCGCATGAGAATTTTTGCAGATAGGTTAGCTCAGCACCTAAACCACCAACTTGATCCGCTGTTTTTGATATTCGGCAGCGAGCCGCTGCTGATTCAAGAGTCTCGCCAAGCCATACACGCCAAAGCCCGTGAAGCGGGTTTTGAAGAGCGTCACCGCTATACGGTCGACAGCCGCTTTGACTGGGCGCCCGTCTATGATGCGTGCCAAGCGATGAGCCTATTCAGCGCCCGGCAAGTGATCGAGCTGGAACTTCCAGAGTCGGGTGTCAATGCCGCAATGGCCAAAGAACTACTGGCCATTGCCGAGCTTCTTCACAGCGATCTGTTGTTGATCATCATCGGCACCAAACTGACCAAAGCCCAAGAAAACGCCAAGTGGTTTAAGACGCTCAACCAACAGGGATGCTGGGTCAGCTGCGTCACGCCTGATTTAGCCAGATTGCCCCAATTTGTCCAAACTCGCTGCCGCGCCCTAGGCTTGCAGCCGGATGCCGAAGCGACCAAGATGCTTGCTCAGTGGCACGAGGGAAACCTCTTCGCTCTGACGCAAAGCCTAGAGAAACTTGCTCTGCTCTACCCCGATGGCAAGCTGACCTTAGTACGACTTGAAGAGTCGCTGAGCCGTCACAATCACTTCACTGCATTTCATTGGATTGATGCCCTGCTGGCAGGCAAGGCCAATCGCGCCGATCGTATTTTGCGCCAGCTTGAAGCGGAAGACGTCGAGGCTGTGATCCTTGTCCGCACGGTTCAAAAAGAGCTTGAGCAACTACTGGCGATGAAATCTCTGATGCAAACCCTGCCATTGGCGCAAGTGCTGGAACGCTACAAAGTTTGGTCCTCCAAACGTCCGCTCTATTCTAGCGCTTTGCAAAGGTTGGATACTGCGCGCCTTATGCGCCTCCTGCAACTGCTGGCCCAGATTGAACTGACTGCCAAAACGCAATATGAGCAGAGCCCTTGGCCACAAATACATCAACTGAGTCTGGAAATTTGCTTGCCACAAGTGCACATTTGAAATGCGTGGTATACTTCGGCCCCAACAGAATAGGCCGTGCAGAACCCTGTCATCGCCGCTAGCCATACGCTCATCCAAACAAGAGAGGAACAACACTTGCAACTAGAACAGCTTAACGAGTTTCTTGTCGACAAAGCCGACGACATGAAAGCGCAAAACATCACTGTGCTCGACGTACAAGGAAAATCTAGCATTACCGATTTTATGATTGTCTGCACAGGCACGTCGAAGCGTCATGTCTCGTCCATCGCTGATCACGTTGCAAAAGAGTCCAAACTGGCCGGCCTAGTGCCACTCGGTATTGATGGCCAAGATCTAGGTGAATGGGTGGTGCTGGATATGGGTTCAACCATTGTTCACGTCATGCAAGAAGAGCAGCGCGAGCTTTACCAACTGGAAAAACTCTGGAGCTGATCGATGAAACTTCAACTCATCGCAGTCGGCACCAAAATGCCCAAATGGGTAGAAGAGGGATTTCAAGAGTACCGCCGCCGTTTCCCTCACGATATGCCTTTAGAGTTGGTGGAAATTCCAGCAGTAAAACGAGGTAAAAACGCCGACATTGCAAGGATTTTGCAAAAAGAGGGCGAAGCCATGCTCGCCGCCGTGCCAAAAGGCAGCCGAATTGTTACTCTCGATATTCCTGGTAAAAAATGGGACACACCCCAACTTGCAGAACAACTGGAGAGTTGGAAGTTAGATGGTCGTGACGTATCGATTTTGATCGGTGGCCCAGAAGGCTTAGCCCCTGCGTGCAAAGCCGCCGCGGATCAAAGCTGGTCACTGTCCGCGTTAACCTTGCCTCACCCTCTGGTACGCATTGTGATGGCAGAAAGCCTGTACCGAGCGTGGAGCATTACCGCCAACCACCCATATCATCGAGAATAACCAATAGATGTTGCGAAAGCGTAGCCAAATTAGGGATTATCAGGAAGAAGCGCGGCTATTCAAAGGCCGTGCTATTGTCGCTTTCTTAGGCATTGTTGTCATGATGGGGCTACTGGTTGGTAACCTCTACAACATCCAAATCAATCAATACCAAGATTACAAAACTCGATCTAACGACAACCGCATCAAAGTGGTGCCGATCGCCCCCAATCGTGGTTTGATCTATGACAGAAACGGCAAGCTGCTGGCAGAAAACCGCCCAGTATTTAGCCTCGAGATCACCCCAGAGCAAATCGACGATATGGAAGATACCCTGAGTCGATTACAAAGCATCGTCACCATCACAGACGATCAGATTGAACGCTTTGAGCGCGAGCGTCGTCAAACTCGCCGCTTCAAATCAGTGCCGATTCTTACTCAGCTCACTCAAGAACAAGTGGCTAAGTTTTCCGTGCATCAGCACAAGTTTCCTGGTGTCGCCGTGAACGCGGCGCTCAAACGTCACTACCCTTATGGAGAAGTGCTCACTCACGTGATTGGCTACGTCTCTCGAATCAACGATCGTGATATGCAGCGTTTGATACGTGAAGAGAAAGACGCCAATTACCAAGCCACTCGTGACATCGGTAAACTCGGCATCGAGCGCTACTATGAGGACGTACTGCATGGTATTGCCGGCTACCAAGAGGTGGAAGTCAACAGCCGTGGGCGCGTAATTCGTACTTTGAAATACGTGCCACCTGAGCCCGGCAAAGACATCGTGCTCAACCTTGATATCGACTTGCAGCTCTACATCCACGAGTTACTCGCTGACCGACGTGGCAGTGCCGTGGTGCTTGATCCACACGACAATGGCGTGCTCGCTATGGTCTCAAGCCCAAGTTACGATCCTAATGCCTTCGTGCATGGTATTTCAGGCAAAAATTACAACGCGCTATTGACCGATAAGAATCGTCCGTTGGTCAACCGCGCGACGCTGGGTATCTACCCGCCAGCATCTACCATCAAACCATTTATGGCTGTCGCGGCGCTGCAAGAGGGTGTCGTCACCCCCTACACCACCCGCAACGATCCTGGCTACTGGAAGATACCCAATTCGAAGACGAAACCTTTTCGTGACTGGTTGCGTTGGGGACATGGCCGCGTGAACATCGTGCAATCGATAGAAGAATCCGTCGATACGTTCTTCTACCAAATCGCTTACGACATGGGTATAGATCGCATCTCTCAATGGATGATGATGTTCGGCTTTGGCGACTATACCGGCATCGATATTCACGAAGAGAGCAAAGCGAACATGCCAACCAGGGAATGGAAAATGGCACGGCATCGCGTGCCTTGGTATCAAGGGGATACGATTCCTGTTGGTATCGGTCAAGGCTACTGGACCGCAACGCCTATGCAAATTGCCAAGGCGACGTCTGTGCTGGTTAACCGTGGAAAAGTCATCGCCCCGCACCTATTGCGTGCCACCATTGACAATGGTGAGGAGTTTGCAAAACGTCAACTGGCCGACATCGACACCTACCCACCCATCACCGGCGTGAAGGACAAATTTTGGGAGATGTCGATTGAAGGGATGCGTTTGGTAAACCACGGTAAGAAAGGCACCGCGCGACGCGCCTTTACCAACACAGAGTACGTCAGTGGGGGTAAATCCGGTACCGCGCAGGTGTTTGGGCTTGCAGAAGATCAAGAGTACAACGCAGAAGAGCTGGCCGAGCACCTGCGAGATCATGCCTTATTCACTGGCTTTGCGCCACTGGAGGATCCTGAAGTGATTGTTACCATAGTGCTAGAGAATGCCGGCGGCGGCTCATCACAAGGGGGACCTGTGGTCCGTAGCGTGTTTGATCATGTTCTCGTTGAGAAAAAACAGGAGGCGGCACAATAATGGATTTCAATCCAGCCACCGGTCAAAACCGGGCGCTCTTTGAGCGCTTTCACCTCGATCTGCCTTTGCTACTTGGTCTACTCGTCTTAATGGGTTTTGGCTTAGTGGTAATGTACAGCGCCAGTGGTCAAAACCTGGCAATGATGGACCGCCAAGCGATGCGCATGGCGCTGTCACTGGGTGTGATGTTGCTGCTCGCTCAAGTGCCGCCCAGAACCTATGAAGCCTTAGCGCCTGTCATGTTTATCGGTGGCGTCATCCTTTTGTTTGGCGTACTGTTTTTTGGCGAGGCCTCTAAAGGCGCGCAGCGCTGGCTCAACTTGGGCTTTGTGCGTTTTCAGCCCTCAGAGTTACTGAAATTGGCGGTGCCGCTGATGGTGGCCCGCTATATCGGTAAACGCGCCCTGCCACCGAGTTTTCAAACCTTGGTTGCATCACTGGTGATGGTGTTCGTGCCAACGATTTTGATCGCTAAACAGCCCGACCTTGGCACCTCGATTCTCATCGCAGCATCGGGGATTTTCGTGATTTTCCTTGCCGGGATCAGTTGGCGCATTATTTTCGCCGCGCTGTGCGCCGTTGGTGGTTTTTTACCGATCTTGTGGTTTTTCCTCATGCGCGAGTATCAGAAAGTTCGCGTGCGCACCCTATTCAATCCAGAATCCGATCCACTTGGCGCTGGCTATCACATAATCCAAAGTAAAATAGCCATCGGCTCAGGCGGAATTAACGGTAAAGGGTGGTTACAAGGTACTCAATCTCAGCTAGAGTTCTTACCCGAGCGCCACACCGACTTTATTTTTGCGGTGATCGCCGAAGAGTGGGGATTGATCGGCATCTTAGTACTGCTCAGTCTCTATCTGTTTATTATTGGTCGAGGTCTGTTT
This sequence comes from Vibrio sp. R11-SG3-ISO3-SZ, assembly GCF_059834345.1. Taxonomy (NCBI): domain Bacteria; kingdom Pseudomonadati; phylum Pseudomonadota; class Gammaproteobacteria; order Vibrionales; family Vibrionaceae; genus Vibrio; species Vibrio sp. R11-SG3-ISO3-SZ. The sequence continues at coordinate 29,832 of NZ_JCBDGX010000077.1, read as the reverse complement.
TTAGCGAGTAAAGCCCAAACCGCCTTTGGTCGTATGATGGCAGGCAGTATCGTTTTAAGCTTCTTCGTCTATGTATTTGTCAATATTGGTATGGTGAGTGGCATTTTGCCCGTGGTTGGCGTGCCGTTACCGTTAATCAGCTATGGTGGCACCTCGATGGTGACGCTCATGGCGGGTTTTGGCATATTGATGTCGATCCATACCCATAGAAAAGCATTTTCAAAGGCAACCTAATCATGGCCATTACGCACCCTATTTTCGTCATGTTGGCATCGCTCCTGGTGCTTGCAGGCTGTTCATCCTCCAAACGCTACAGCATCGAGGATGACGTCGCGCCATCGAAACCAATTTCTGTCGACCATATTGAGGATGCACACCCGCAATATGAGCCCTACAGCTTAGGCGGCAATAAAAGTTATACCCTGCGCGGCCAAAGTTATTCGATCATCAAAGAGCCCGAAGGCTTTAAGCAAAAGGGACAAGCCTCTTGGTACGGCAAAAAGTTTCATGGTCATCTCACCTCCAATGGTGAGGTGTACGATATGTACTCAATGACGGCGGCCCATAAAACCTTGCCTCTGCCGAGCTACGTCAAAGTGACCAATTTAGACAATGGCAAAACCACCATCGTCCGCGTCAATGACCGTGGACCGTTTCATCAGGGACGAATTATCGACCTCAGTTACGCGGCGGCGGTCAAACTAGACGTGGTGAAAACGGGTGTGGCCAATGTGGAGATCGAAGTGATCACCTCAGAAAAGCCGGACTCAGAGCTGAAGAAAAAAAGTCAGCCCAGTTATGTTGTCCAGGTCGCCTCTTCACAACATGAAGATCGCGTGCGAACTTTAGCGCAAGATCTGAGTCAAAAACTGTCGGTGAAAAGCCACGTCACCTCGGGCGATAAAATTCACCGTGTCTTTTTAGGTCCTTTTAAAGACTACTTGCTCACAGAGCAAACATTAGAACAAGTGAAAGAGCTGGGTTACTCCAGCGCCTTTATTCGCAACCAGTAGTCCTCAACCCAGTGTGTGGTCGTCCTTGCACTGGTTTGAGTGATTGTTTCTGTTAACATATGGACAGTGAAAAATAATTCTGACTTTGATATGAAAAAAACAACGCTAACTCAATCTGTTTTTGTCTCTTCCGTTGCACTTTGTGCAACCCTCGCGAATTCAGCGATTGCCTCGCCGATTGTTGTGCCTGACGCGCCGCAAATTGCCGCTAAGGGCTACGTGTTGATGGATTACCATTCAGGCAAAATCCTTGCTGAGAAAGAGATGAATACCAAGCTTTCACCGGCAAGCCTGACCAAGATGATGACCAGCTATGTGATTGGTCAAGAACTTGAACGTGGCAACATCAACCTCAATGATGACGTCACCATCAGCGAAAACGCCTGGGCGAAGAACTTCCCTGAGTCATCAAAAATGTTCATCGAAGTCGGCACCACAGTCAAAGTGGAAGACCTGAACCGTGGCATCATTATTCAATCGGGCAACGACGCCTGTGTCGCGATGGCCGAGCACATTGCAGGTTCTGAGGATGCATTTGTAGACTTGATGAACGCTTGGGCAAACTCACTGGGCATGGACAACACGCATTTCGCTAACGTTCACGGCCTCGATAACCCAAATCTCTACTCCACACCGTATGACATGGCGCTATTGGGCCAAGCCCTAATCCGTGATGTTCCGGAAGAGTACCGCATCTACTCAGAGAAGAGCTACACCTACAACGGCATTACTCAGTACAACCGAAACGGCTTGCTGTGGGATAAAAGTATGAGCGTGGACGGCATTAAAACCGGCCATACCAGCAACGCAGGCTACAGCCTCGTGAGCTCTGCGACCGAAGGAAAAATGCGACTTGTCGCTGTAGTGATGGGCACACAAAGTGCCAATGCGCGCAAATCGGAGAGCAAAAAGCTATTGAGCTACGGTTTCCGCTTCTTTGAAACCGTCGCGCCGCACCAGGCTGGGGAAACCTTTGTCGAAGAGAAGATTTGGATGGGCGACAAAGACACCGTGAAGCTCGGTCTCGATCAAGACACCTTTGTGACTCTACCTCGTGGTCAAGCGAAAGAGCTGAAAGCCAGCTTTGTCCTTGAAAAAGAGCTTGAAGCCCCCATTAACAAGGGTGACGTCGTTGGTAAGCTATACTATCAACTTGAAGGCGAAGATGTGGCTGAATACCCACTGCTGGCACTGGAAAGTGTCGAGCAAGGCAGTTTGTTCAGCCGCATGTGGGACTACATAGTGATGCTTTTTAAAAGCTTCCTATAAAGGCTAACCCTACTGTCATGCTTAAAGCCGCCAAGGGCGGCTTTTCTATTTTTATCACTGCAGTCTAATGTGCCCGCGGTCGGTACGCCAACCGCCTAACGTGGCCGTTAATTAGGCTCGGTTGAGGTTTGATGATTTTCGCAGTACTATGCACCGCTGCAAAAATCGACAGTCCAGTTTGGAGTAACAATATGCTGACTATTAATTCGGATGCAAAGCTAAAGGATTTACTCGAGTTCCCTTGCTCATTTACCTACAAAGTCATGGGCCACGCTAAACCTGAGCTACCAGAGAAAGTACTGGAAGTCATCCAGCGTCATGCTCCTGGTGACTACAGCCCAAGTGTGAAACCGAGCGCCAAAGGCAACTACCACTCGGTTTCCGTCAACATCACCGCCACCTCAATTGAACAGGTCGAAACCCTGTACAAAGAACTGGGTGAGATCGACATTGTTCGCATGGTTCTGTAATTATTTTTGATTTATTAAAATTTTTTTGAAAGCAGCGCAAGCTGCTTTCTTTTTAAATATCAGATAGATAATTATTCTAACCAAACTGATAGGTTAAAAATGTGTGGCTAGGTTGTAGTGCCTTTAGCAGAAGCAGTTTATAATCTTTCGACTTTATTAATGGATAACGGGCACAGCTATGCACAACCAGTTGGTGGTCAGACGACTAGGAAGACAAGATTACGAGCCGATTTGGCGCGCAATGCATGACTTCACTGACAGCCGAAACGACGACACCCAAGATGAAGTGTGGCTGGTTGAACACAATCCTGTGTTTACTCAAGGACAAGCGGGAAAAGCAGAGCACTTGCTCAGTACCGGTGATATTCCTGTGGTGCAAAGCGATCGTGGCGGGCAAGTGACCTACCATGGCCCTGGTCAGTTAGTGGCGTATTTTCTGATTAACCTACGGCGCAAAAAACTCGGCGTGCGTGATTTGGTCACACATATCGAAAACCTCGTTATCCAAACGCTCAAAGCGTACAACATTGAATCCAACGCGCGCCCTGATGCACCTGGCGTGTATGTCGACGGACGTAAAATCTGTTCGTTGGGACTGCGAATCCGCAAAGGCTGCTCGTTTCATGGCCTAGCGCTCAATGTCGATATGGATTTGTCACCTTTCCTGCGCATTAACCCCTGTGGCTATGCCGGAATGGAAATGGTGCAGGTTCGTCAGCTAAACACAGCGGCCTCTCTCCCTAACGTTGAAGAGTCGCTGATAAAAGAGCTCGTTACTTTACTTGGTTATGATCAAGTTGAATTTAGCACCACACGAGTAACGCCATAAAAAGTAAAGAGAAGTAAAGAGAAGCATGAGTAAACCGATTCAAATGGAAAAAGGCGTTAAGTATCGCGACGCTGACAAAATGGCCCTGATCCCTGTCAAGAACATGCCGACTGAGCAGAAGGAAGTCCTGCGTAAGCCTGAGTGGATGAAGATCAAGCTGCCTTCAGACAGTCAACGAATTCAAGACATCAAGTCAGCGATGCGCAAAAACAACCTGCACTCCGTTTGTGAAGAAGCCTCGTGTCCAAACCTGGCCGAGTGTTTTAACCACGGCACCGCCACCTTTATGATTCTTGGCGCGATTTGTACTCGCCGCTGTCCATTCTGCGATGTGGCCCACGGTCGACCTCTCGCGCCAGAAGCCGAAGAACCGAAAAAATTAGCGAAAACCATCGCCGACATGAAACTCAAATACGTGGTGATCACCTCGGTGGATCGCGATGATCTGCGTGATGGTGGTGCTCAGCACTTTGCCGATTGTAACCGCGAGATTCGCGCACTCAATCCGCACATTCGTATTGAAACCTTAGTGCCGGATTTCCGTGGCCGCATGGATGTCGCGCTGGATCTACTCAAAGACAATCCACCCGATGTTTTCAACCATAACCTTGAAACCGCGCCACGTCTGTACCGTAAAGCGCGCCCGGGTGCGAATTACAAGTGGTCACTTGAGCTGCTACGCAAGTTTAAAGAGCAGCATCCAGATGTCCCGACTAAGTCAGGCTTGATGATGGGATTGGGTGAAACCAAAGAAGAGATCGTCGAAGTACTTAAAGATTTACGTGCGCACGGCGTGACCATGCTCACGCTAGGTCAGTACCTTGCACCAAGCCGCCACCACTTACCAGTGGAACGTTACGTGCCACCATCAGAGTTTGATGAGTTGAAAGAGATCGCTCTAGAGCTTGGCTTTACTCACGCAGCGTGTGGTCCTTTTGTTCGCTCTTCCTACCATGCCGACCTTCAAGCGCAAGGCATTGAAGTCAGCTAACAAAGCGTAAAACCCATCGAATTTATCTAGGCTGGCCGATAGGTCAGCCTTTTTATTAGTCCAACTTATTGCCTCAAATAATCACCCCAAAGCTTGAATGCCTAAGAGAGATTCTCTAAGCTAATGAAAAGATTATGAATCAAAGGGAACACGATGAAACTAACTGCACTTAGCATGGCCGCGATTGCCGTTGTCACAATCACCTCTGGCTGCGCCTCCAATACCAAACAAGACAACTTTCGTGAAGCCTCCTTTGAGCTGTGCAATACCGAAGTCGATCTCTATTCAGTCAGCGATGACGGCCGTGTACGTATTATTTGTTCCGACGGGTCTAAATTTGCGCTAGACAGCGAGAACACGCTGGAAACCATGCGCGACATCAACATTGATTACTGCGACGGTGAAGGGCTCGGCAAGTTCAGCGAAAGCAGCAAGTATTACTCCTTCAAGTGTAAATCTGGCACCCTGCTCAGCATCTCTAAATAATCCCTAAACGCAAAAACGCCCTTTATGTATTTACATAAAGGGCGTTTTTCTTTGTTTCGCTCAGCCGTCGCTCAGCAAAACAGGCTCGATATCGAACGGTGAGATTACGCGTAAACAGGTAGACGCTTACAGATCTCTAGCACCTTCGCTTTCGTCGCTTCAATCACTTCTTCGTTACCGATGTTATCCAGTACGTCACACATCCAGTTCGCGAGCGCTTTCGCATCTTCTTCACTGAAACCGCGGCGAGTGATCGCTGGTGTACCCACACGAATACCCGAGGTCACAAACGGGCTGCGAGGGTCATTCGGAACTGAGTTTTTGTTGACGGTGATGTTGGCTGCGCCTAGTGCCGCATCCGCATCTTTACCTGTGATGTCTTTGTCAATCAAGTCGACCAAGAACAGGTGGTTCTCTGTACCGTTAGACACGATTTTGTAACCGCGCTCTTGGAACTGAGCCACCATCGCTTTGGCATTTTTCACCACGCGACCTTGGTACGCTTTAAATTCAGGCTCCATCGCTTCTTTAAACGCCACCGCTTTACCCGCGATAACGTGCATTAGAGGACCACCTTGACCACCAGGGAAGACCGCTGAATTCAGCTTCTTGTACATCTCCTCGCCAGCGTTAGAAAGGATAAGGCCACCGCGTGGACCCGCTAGGGTTTTGTGTGTCGTGGTCGTCACAACGTGCGCGTGAGGCACTGGCGTTGGGTATTCGCCCGCGGCAATCAGACCCGCTACGTGCGCCATGTCGACAAATAGGTACGCGTCCACTTTGTCTGCGATGTCACGCATGCGTTTCCAATCAACGATTTGAGAGTACGCAGAGAAACCGCCAATGATCATCTTAGGCTTGTGCTCAAGTGCTAGCGCTTCCATTTCGTCGTAGTTGATTTGGCCCGCTTCATCAATGCCGTAAGGAATGACGTTGTAGTGCTTACCAGAGAAGTTAACAGGAGAACCGTGCGTTAGGTGACCACCGTGTGCCAAGCTCATGCCCAAGACCGTATCGCCTGGGTTAAGTAGCGCCATGTAAACAGCACTGTTGGCTTGTGAACCTGAGTGAGGCTGTACGTTCGCGTACTCACAACCAAATAGCTGACAAGCACGATCAATCGCTAGCGCTTCTGCTTTATCGACGTACTCACAACCACCGTAGTAACGCTTGCCTGGGTAGCCTTCTGCATATTTGTTGGTGAGCTGAGAGCCCTGAGCTTCCATTACACGCGGGCTGGTGTAGTTTTCTGAAGCAATCAGTTCAATGTGCTCTTCCTGGCGAAGAGTTTCTTCTTGGATAGCTGCGAACAGTTCCGCATCGTAATCTGCGATGTTCATATCACGCTTTAGCATCTGTATCTCCTGACTCAGATTAAGACTTAAATTGGCAAAAAAACCGACTTACGACCCTGAGAATAACGTTTTTACGCTGACGCAAACGTTTGCATCGGGTTAATGACGCGCATTCTACATAATTTGATCTGGGTCATAAAGAGAAAAATACACTTTTTCTCATGCAGTTTTTTCATAATGTTTTACGAAGATTCTCATACGCGACATAACGTCAATCAATCACTTTGTCTGAATCCTGCTCTGCTTGCACAATACACAGAGATCTCAGCCACCGATGCTCAACCCAGTTAACGTCGATCAATGAGTGTCAATTTTCTCCTTTACACCCCGTAAAACAGTGATTACATAGGTTTACCTTAAATTTCCTTCTCAAGCTACCGAAAACCTAATTTTTTCACTAGTATGCGCGCCATTATTTCCGATGAAAGTTTCAAATTGATGGAAAAACACTCACGTAAAGAAGATTGGATCGCGATTCTCACCGGGACATTTCTTGTCGCTCAAGGGGTATTCTTTCTCCAATCCGCTCAGCTACTCACTGGCGGTACAACAGGTCTCGCTCTGTTGGTCAGCCAATTCAGCACTTGGTCATTCGGTACACTCTACTTTGCCATGAACCTGCCATTTTACGCGCTCGCTTGGCAGCGGTTTGGCGCTCGGTTTGCGGTCAATAGTGCCATTTCAGGTGCTCTGGTCTCCATTTTCGCTGACCACCTCTATTTAGTGATAAAACTGGAGACCATTAATGAGATTTACTGTGCGCTGGCGGGTGGCTTGCTGATGGGGCTCGGGATGCTGATCCTATTTCGTCACCGCTCAAGCCTTGGCGGTTTCAACGTGCTCTGTTTATGGATTCAAGATCGTTTCGCCATCTCAGTGGGTAAAACTCAGTTGGCGATTGATGTGCTGATTTTAGTCGCTTCGTTCTTCTTTGTGACGCCTTACATTATTGGCTTGTCGATTCTGGGCGCTTTTTTACTCAACCTCGTGCTCGCCATGAACCACAAACCGACGCGCTACACCGTTCAATACCGTTAAAAAATACCGCTAAAAAAACAGCCCGCGAACGTGCGGGCTGAATCATTAATGCGCTTTACGCACCGTGACGTCTTGGCTGAGCTCTTTGTTGAGCTCCGCTTCAACATGGCCCGGTGATCGCGTGTTGGCCGAGATCAATCGGTACATGGCCGGAATGACAAACAAGGTCACTAAGGTGGCAAACGCCATACCAAAGAAGATCACCGTACCGACCGCAACGCGACTTTCATAGCCAGCGCCTGTCGAGAGTATCAATGGGATAGCGCCCGCTAGCGTGGTGAACGCCGTCATCATAATCGGGCGAAGTCGACGCGCCGACGCATCAACAATCGCTTGCTCAAATTCAAACCCGCGGTCTCGAAGCTGGTTCGCGAACTCGACGATCAAAATGCCGTTTTTGGTCACCATACCTATCAACATGATCATGCCAATCTGGCTGTAGATGTTCATCCCCTCGCCCATAATCACCAGACCAAGGAAGCCACCAAACACGCCCATCGGTACGGTAAACATCACAACCAACGGGTTGATGAAGCTTTCAAACTGCGCCGCCAACACCAGATACGCCACCAGCAAAGCCAAACCGAACACCATCAATATGCTCGACTGATTCTCTTTGTAGTCTTTTGACTCACCCGAGTAGCTGACCGAAATATCCCCAGGCAGCAGATCTACCGCTTGCTGATCAAGAAAGTCCAGCGCCTCACCTAAGGTGTAGCCGTCCGAGAGGTTGGCAGTGATGGTGATTGCTTTTTGCTTGTTGTAGTGAGACAGGCGTGTGGATGACGCCACCTCTTCAATCTTAGTCAAGGCATCGAGCGTCACTAGCTCACCGCCCGAGGTACGCATGTAGATTTGGCTCAAATCCGCGGCATTGTTGAAGCTGTTTTCATCACCGCGTAAATAGACGTCGTACTCTTCGCCGCGTTCCACAAAGGTGGTTTCGCTTTTGCCGCCCAGCATAATCTCAAGAGTGTCTGAGATATCCTGAACGCTGATCCCAAGCTCTGCTGCGCGTTGACGGTCAACCGAGACGACCAACTCTGGTGTACGCTCAGAGTAGTTAATGTCTGCCCCTTCCATATACGGGGACGCTTCAGCGATCGCTTCCAGTTTTTCCGCCCACGTTTTTAGCTCAGAGTAATCCGAGCCACCTAGAACAAATTGCACCGGCTCGCTCGAGCCGCCTCTAAAACCTGGCATAAACGGGAATACGCGCACATCGGCGATTCCTGATAGGGCTTTACGCACCTCACCCAGCGCCTCTTGTGCGGTGATGTCACGGTCATTCCAATCTTCCAGAATCATGATAACAAAACCGGTTTGGTCACCGGCATTGCCGCCAAACGCAGGCGATTGAATACTGAACGACTTCAAGAAGCCTTGTCCAAGAAGAGGCAGCAAACGCTTTTCGATGATGTCCATGTTCGCCGCCATGCGGTTGTAACTGGTCGCATCCGCGCCACGCGCAAAAGCAAAAATGACCCCGCGGTCTTCTGAGGGGGTGAGCTGTGCGGGCACTTGTTGCATCAAGCCCCAACTGCCGCCAATACAAGCCATGATCACCAGAGGTGCGGCCCATTTCCACTTCAATGCGCCACGCAGCAGAGCACGGTACGCCGATTCGAGGCGGGCAAACATGCGATCAACAAACAGATTGAAACGATTCGGTTTGACGTTGGCTTTCAAGAGATGGCTGCCAAGCACCGGAGTCAGCGTTAATGCCACCAGTGACGAGAAGATCACTGACATCGCCAGCAACACGGAGAACTCGGTAAACAGAAGCCCTACCATGCCATCCATAAAGGAGATCGGCAAAAACACCATCACCAATACCAAGGTGGTGGCAATGACCGCAAAGCCGACCTCACGCGTGCCTTTATACGCCGCAAGCAGTGGCTTCTCACCTTGCTCGATATGGTGGAAGATGTTTTCCACCACTACTATGGCATCATCCACCACCAGGCCAATTGACAAAATCAGCGCCATCAGCGTGATCAAGTTGATGGAAAAACCAAAATAGTACGCAGCGATAAACGAAGAAATCAGTGAAACGGGCACAGTGACGGCCGGGATCAAGGTCGCTCTCGCTTGGCCAATAAAGATGTACAACACTAAAATCACCAAACCACCCGTGATAAATAGCGTGTTGTAAACCTCGGAGATAGAACGTTCAATAAAGACCGTTGAATCGTAGTCAATCGCCAAACGGGTGCCTGCTGGTAGAAACTGCTGAATATTGTCGACCTCTTTGTGGACCAAAGTCGCCACATCTAAGGGGTTCGCATCCGACTGCGGCACAATGCCCATGCTGACGTTAACCACACCGTCGCTTTTAAAAGTCGAGTTTTCATTCTCGGCACCAATAAAGACATCGGCGACATCTTTTAGATAGATGGGCGTATTGTCGCTGGCGCGTTTGACCACCAGGTATTCAAAATCTTCGGCCTGATTGTAGCTGCGCGCGGTACGCACTGACATGACGATCTGATCGTTACGTACCTCGCCGCCGGGGCTTTCAATGTTTTCACTGCGCAGCGCCGAGGTAATGTCCGACGTCGTTACGCCGCGTCCGGCCATAAGCTCTGGCTTGAGCTTAACGTACATCACTTTGTACAAGCCGCCGGAAATATCGACCGAGCTCACCCCTGTGATCAAGCTGAAACGGTCGAGCAATACCCGCTCAACGTAGTCCGTCAACTGGGTGCGATCCATCTCAGACGAGCTTAGGTTTATGTAAAGTGACGCCTCACCGGAACCATTGTTCTTAAAAACCACAGGATCGTCGGCTTCGTCCGGCAAAGAGCGCTGGGCGCGCGCCACCGCATCACGCACATCACTCACCCCGGTGTTGAGGTCATACCCCAACTCAAACGTAATAGTAATGCGCGACATCCCGTTGCGCGTGGTCGAGGAGATCTCATCAATACCGCTAATACCCGAGAGCTGATCTTCCAACACTGAGGTAATCTGGCTTTCAATGATGGTGGCGGACGCGCCACTGTAGCGAGTGCTGATCGACACCACAGGGTTTTCGATGTCAGGCATTTCACGCACCGCCAGTTTGCTAAACGACACAATGCCAAACACACACAGCAGCAAGCTCAGTACGATGGCGGCAACCGGTCTTTTAACCGATACATCGGATAACAGCATCAGTTCGCCCCTTCTTGTGCTGCACGCTCAACCTGGCTTTTGAGCGGCTTACCATCCGGCCCAAGCTCACTCACGGTCACGCCATCACGCATGTTAACAATGCCCTGCACCACGATCTTCTCACCGATGTCGAGTCCTTGTTCAATCACCACTTGGTTGCCAATGCGCGCGCCGAGTAAAACTTCGGTTCGGGTGGCCTTACCCTGCTCATCGATGACGTAGACAAAACGCTTCGTACCGGAATATTCAAGCGCTTGTACTGGAATAATGGGCGCTTCAATCGGCGGAAAGTCCATCTCTGCGGAAACCAGCATGCCGGGTTTGAGCAGGTTGTCTGGGTTATCAAAGTGAATACGTACACGCAGGTTCAAGGTTTCCGCATTGATGCGCGAATCGATACCGATCACCTCGCCTTCAAACACGCGACCTTGCCATGCCGCGTTGGTCGCTTTGACCTTCATACCACGTGAAATCTGCGATAAATAGCGCTCTGGCACTTGAAGGTCTAACTGCATCACGGTGAGGTCGTCGAGCGTCAGCAGCTCTGAGCCAACGCTGACCAATTTGCCGCGACTGAAATCAATAAAGCCAACCGTACCGGAAAAAGGAGCACTAATATGGAGGTCATTCAGATTGGCATTGGCAGCGTCGAGGCGCGCTTTGGCAATATCGACGCTCGCTTTTTGCGCGTCGATTTCGGTTTGCGTAATGGCGTTACGTGACACCAAACGCTCAAATTCTTTGAGTTTACGCTGCTCATCTTTGAGGTAAGCCTGCGCTTCCACCACCGCTGCGCGTGCTTTATCGTCATCAAGCTTAACAAGCAGTTGCCCTTGCTGAACTTCTTGATTCGCCAGCACCGCAATGGTGTCCACTTTGCCAGCCACTTCTGAGGCGATAGTGACCGATTGATCCGCTTTCAGTTTGCCGACCAGAGAAAGAGATTGCGATACTTGATGAATATCCACAGGCTCAGTGATCACACTGATACTCGGACCACGCGCGAACGCGACGGATGTGTTGGCCAACATCGATAATGACAACAGACTTACAAAAATTTTCTTTTTCATGATGATAGTTCAGTCCAATTAAACCCAACTTATTCTAGCGCTTTATACGTAGATACAACGTCAAGTAATGTAAAGAGTGAGAAATAAACAGTAAGAGAAGCGCGACTTTTGTGTCCTTTATGGTGAATAAATTCCGTCTTTGCCCAAAAAGGCACCATTCAGTTCAAAATGCTAAGAAAAGGCTTTACAGCTTGGGCGAGTTTGCTATGATTCGCTCCGCACTTGATTGATGGGTTGGGAAATCATCCGTTAAGTATAAAAATTCCTGGAGGGGTTCCCGAGTGGCCAAAGGGAGCAGACTGTAAATCTGCCGGCACTGCCTTCGATGGTTCGAATCCGTCCCCCTCCACCATATTTGCTCTAACGAGCACGCTTGATTGATGAGTTGGGAAATCATCGGTTAAGGATAAAAAACCCCTGGAGGGGTTCCCGAGTGGCCAAAGGGAGCAGACTGTAAATCTGCCGGCACTGCCTTCGATGGTTCGAATCCGTCCCCCTCCACCATATTCGCTCTAACGAGCACACTTGATTGATGAGTTGGGAAATCATCGGTTAAGGATAAAAACACCCTGGAGGGGTTCCCGAGTGGCCAAAGGGAGCAGACTGTAAATCTGCCGGCACTGCCTTCGATGGTTCGAATCCGTCCCCCTCCACCATATTCGCTCTAACGAGCACGCTTGATTGATGAGTTGGGAAATCATCAGTTAAGGATAAAAATACCTGGAGGGGTTCCCGAGTGGCCAAAGGGAGCAGACTGTAAATCTGCCGGCACTGCCTTCGATGGTTCGAATCCGTCCCCCTCCACCATATTGACGAAAGCCAGCTCATTGAGCTGGCTTTTTTGCATCTATACTTCTGCGCTCCTATACTTCTTCGTTCCTATACTGTCGCGTTCCTTTCCAAACACCGCTTCTTTTTTTCACTTCGCATTTAGCCGATAGAAAAATGCCCTGACAAGCAGGGCAAAAAGCGGGGGTAACGCTCGGTTTGGGTTATCTCTCGCTCTACACTTCGCTGAGAATAATCCGCGTTTCGTATGGCCTTAATACCTGATGACGAGTGACGGGCTGTGAGCAATCGGCTGAATGATCGGCATAATTGCCAAGAAGATAACGCGCCTTGTCGAGCTCGAATGCATCGGGTAACTCGCACTGCGTTTCTTCACCATAGTAGTTGTTCAGACAAATCAGCGTTTGATTGCCATTACGGCGTTGATAACCAAACACGGAAGTGTGGGTAGGATAGAGGTCAAGGTAATCCCCGTCGGTGATCACCGCGATCGCTTTACGCAGTTGAATCAAGCGTTGATAGAAGTAGAACACAGAGTTTTTGTCGGCGACAGCTTGCTCGGCGTTAATTTCTTGGTAGTTGCTGGCGATATCGAGCCAAGGTTGGCCCTTGGAAAATCCTGCATTACGCTCACCATTCCATTGCATTGGCGTGCGAGAGTTGTCACGCGATTTTTGCGCCAAGATGGCTAACATGGCTTGCTCGCTCAGTCCTTGTTGGTTGACCATGATGTCGTACATGTTGATGCTCTCCACATCTCGGTACTGAGAGATCGAGTCATAGTTGGGATTGGTCATGCCAATCTCTTCCCCTTGGTATATGTAAGGGGTGCCCTGCATCATATGGATGGAGGCCGCCAACATCTTTGCCGACTCGACTCGATAGCGGCGATCGTCGCCTAAGCGGCTCACGATACGCGGCTGATCATGATTACACCAAAAGAGCGCGCCCCACCCTTGGCCATTCAGCCCGGTTTGCCAGTGGTTGAATATTTGCTTTAGAGCGAGAAAATCAAACGGTGCATGACTCCACTTCTCACCATTGGGGTAGTCCACTTTGAGATGATGGAAATTAAACACCATCGACAACTCACGGCCATCGAGTGACGAGTACTGCTGACAATGTTCCAGTGTGGTGGACGACATCTCCCCCACTGTCACACTGCCATATTGCTTAAAGACGGCGTCGCTGATCTCTTGTAGATAAATGTGCACTTTTGGGCCATCGGTGTAAAAACGGCGGCCATCGCCACACTCATCATTGGGGAAGTCTTGCTGCTTGGAAATCAAATTAATCACATCCAAACGGAAACCATCGACCCCTTTTTTGGCCCAAAAACTGATGATCTCTTTCACTTCAGCGCGCACTTGCGGATTTTCCCAGTTGAGATCCGCCTGCTCTTTAGCAAAGAGGTGCAGGTAATACTGCCCTGTTGGCTCATCTAACTCCCATGCGCTGCCGCCAAATTTGGATTGCCAGTTATTAGGCGCTTGTCCGTCAACCGGATCTTTCCAGATATAGTAGTCTCGGTACGGGCTGTGTTTATCGCCAAAGGCAGATTGAAACCACGCATGCTCTGTTGACGTGTGGTTCACAACAATATCCATGATGATTCGAATCCCACGCTGATGGGCCTTGGCGAGCAACGCATCAAAGTCCGCCATGGTGCCAAATTCGGGATTGATCGCGTAGTAGTCAGAAATATCGTAACCATTATCGACCATAGGTGATTGGTAAACCGGTGTTAACCAGATGGCGTCAACCCCAAGGTGTTTGAGGTAATCCAGCTTAGCGATGATCCCTTGGAGATCACCGGTGCCTTTCGCCCCGCTATCACAAAAACTTTTTGGATAGATTTGATAAATGGTGGCAGTTTTCCACCAATTGGCCTCTTGAGTTGTTCGTGTCATATCACGCCTAAAATTTCAGTAACAAAGAAGGGGCGCTGAGAATAAGGAGCGGCCAAGGCCGCTCCGTCAGCGTTATGCGTTCGCAGGCTCAAGTTCGCCTTTAGACTGCGCACGTTTATAGAAGAAGAGTGTCAGCATGGCAGGCAGAGCAATGGCCACCAACATCGCCATCGCGTAAACGCTCCAATACTGGGGCTGGATAGAGAGAATACCCGGCAAGCCGCCGACCCCAATACCGTTCGCCATGACGCCAGCACTGCCACAAATCGCCGCCGCGACCGCACTGCCAATCATCGCGCTTAGCATAGGGAACTTGTACTTTAAGTTGATGCCGTACATAGCAGGCTCAGTCACCCCTAGGTAGGCAGAAATGGCAGCAGGTACAGAGATGTCACGCTCTCCGTGTTTTTTGCTGATCAGGATGATGCCCACTACCGCTGATGCTTGAGCGATATTCGATAGTGCAATCAGCGGCCAAATCGGTGTGCCACCTAATTCTTGCATCAGTTGCAGGTCAACCGCATTGGTGGTGTGGTGGATACCGGTGATCACCAAAGGCGCGTACAAGAAGCCGAATATCATCGAGCCAATCACCGCAAAGTCGCCGGTCATGGCAGCCTTAGCAGCAAACGCGACACCGTTACCCAACACGCGGCCAAATGGACCAATCAGGGAGTGCGCCAACACGACAGAGAGAATAATGGAGACAAACGGCACCACAACAAGGTAGAGGTAAGAGGGTACAATGCGCTTTAAGTTGGTCTCAATCAACGCCAAGGCGACACCAGCCAACATCGCGGGGATCACCTGCGCTTGATACCCGACCTTTTCAATCACAAACAGGCCAAAATCCCACGCTTCGGGCACTTGCTTACCGATCAAATACGCGTTCATGAGCTGAGGTGAGACTAAGGTTACCCCTAGCGTGATGCCCAGAATCGGCGTACCACCCAGTTTTTTCACCGTTGACCAACACACACCCACCGGTAGGAAGAAGAAAATCGCTTCGCCAATCAACCACAGGAAGCTATGCACCGTGGCCCAAAACTGGCTAATTTGCGTCAATGTTTGGCCATCAAACATCCGGATGTCGCCAATCACATTGCGGAAACCTAAAATCAGACCGCCGGTGATGATCGCAGGCAGCAGCGGAACAAAGATTTCCGCAAGATGGGAAATGCCACGCTCAAGCAGGTTCATGTTCTGTCTTGCCGCGAGTTTGGCTTCCTCTTTCGACGCAGCAGATTGACCGGATAGCTCAATCAACACTTTGTAGACTTCATCGACTTCCGTGCCAATCACCACCTGAAACTGCCCGGCATTGGTGAAGCAACCTTTTACCATTGGCAACGCTTCAAGGGCTTTTTCATCGGCTTTACCGGTGTCGTTTAACACAAAGCGTAGCCGCGTCAAACAGTGACTTACACTGGCGATGTTGTCACGTCCACCAACTCGCTCAATCAGACGTTCGACGTCATGCTTGGCTATCTTACTCATTTCCATTTCCACCCTAATTGGATTCTATTGATATTAGTCTGCGATTGCAGACATTCAAACTGACTCTGTTTGATTGTTATTATATTAATGGGAACATTCCCATTAATTCGACATTATAATCCCAAAAAGCGCATGACATTAAAATGGGAACAGTCCCATAAATTGAAAATGATCACACTAAATAAGAAATTGCCAACGGATTCAGATAGTTAAATTTGGATGGGTTGTTGAGTAATGTGAACCTGATCAGAACTACCATTGATCTTATTGATCAATACGTTAGCCGCTTTTTCACCCGCTTGAGCGTAACCAGGGTCGATACTAAAGACATTCGGAAATAGGAAAGAGAGCAGCTCGCTGCCGCCTACGCCTGTCACGTTGACAGAGTCACGACCGAGCTCTTGCAAACGCTTGATGACGCCAAGTGCTAAGGTGTCACTGGCACACACAATCGCGTCGGTGCGCTCTGACAACACCTTATCCACCAACGCGTAAGCACTGTCATGACTGAGCTGACCGGTTTGATAGCAAGGAGCGATCTGGTTGTGCTTACACCAGCTCAAGTAGGCGTCCAAACGCAGTTTACCTGTGGTTTTATCACTGGGATCGACGCCGATAAACGCGATATTTCGGCACGCACGTTGATGGAGGTGATTGAGCGCGTGCGTGATGACGCCTTGGTTGTCGTAGTTGATCGAAGAGACAACGTCCGTCTCCATCGCGATCACCACACAGCGCGCCTGCCACTGCGCTAGACGCGCGACGTCCAAATCACTAAAACCAAAGACGATAACGCCATCCACATTGCGTCTTTTCAACACCTCTAAGTGTTCATTGGTCATCTGGCGATCAAACTGGCTCTCCATGATCACCACGTCGTAGCCTTGTTGATACAAAACGGCAAGCATACTGCTCACTGCCCTGTTTTCTGAAGGGGAGTCAAGACGAGAGATGATCACCCCAACGACTTTTTGTCGCCCACCACGCATCGATTGCGCCGATTTGGACGGCACATAACCCGACTCCTGAATCACTCGCTCCACTTTGGCGCGGGTTTCCGGTTTGACTTTCGGGTCATTGGTCAGCACGCGTGAGACGGTCGACTTTCCGACGCCAGACAGCTTGGCAATATCAACAATGGTGAGTTTTTTGCTCATGTTCCTACGTCATTAAAAGCCATGCCAAGGCGAAGGCCTTGGCTATTGAGGTGCGGTAACTTGGATTTAATCAGTGACACATTGGGTAAAGCGCTGATCTTGATAGTTCAAACGCGCTTCGTTGCCTTTGATGGCCAAATTGACAGCCGGCGTCACTTCTTGACCATCGTCCATTAGCGCGTAGCGGCTGCCCGAACCTGAGGGTAGCTGGGTTAGACGCAGCGATTTGCCCTCTACTTTAACCAGTGCTGCCTCTTCACCAGAAAGGTAAGCGGCTGAAAACTGCTTGCCCTCATCACACTGGTAGGTATGGAATTTTACTGGCGCGCTCGCCTGCTCGCTTTGCGCGCAGCCCAACATCAATCCCGCGACTGCCCACAAGGCTAAATGCTTGTTCATACTCGACTCCTTGAGTGTTTGTGCCCATGACTGCTTGTTGCCCATCAATGGTTTTATTGGTTAACGGTATTTGTTAGTTAACGGTATTTGTTAGATAGTGCGGCACATCGGCAAGACTATCAAGCACCACGCTTGCTAGCGCTTCACCTTGTTCGGTCACCGGTTTGCCTGAGCGGACCAAAATCTTCTGCCCTACCCCCGCGGCCTCTGCCGCCATCAAATCTTGCGCCTTATCACCGACCATGACCGATTTGGCCATATCGATATCGAGAAAGCGCTGCGCTGACTGGAACATCCCCGGCTTTGGCTTACGACATTCGCAATCCCGATCGTCGCCATAATCAGGGTGATGCGGACAGTAATAGAAGCCATCAAACTCGACACCGTGATCGACAAAGTTCCAATCCATCCATTGCGTCAGCGACAAGAAGCGATCTTCGCTAAACTTGCCACGGGCTATACCCGACTGATTGGTCACCAGCACCAATAGGTAGCCCATCTGCTTGAGTTGCTTCGTCGCCTCAAATACGCCATCGATAAACTCGAAATCATGCTCATCATGCACGTAACCGTGGTCAACGTTGATGACGCCATCTCTATCTAGAAAGACTGCTGGTTTTGCCAAAATATGTGTCTCTGTCTGCTGTGTTTGGCTCGAATTATACCTTAAAACGAGCGAATTGCAGCAAGGCGAGCGCTATCGCTTTAGCGCCGGTGAATAAGGCCATTTGCCCGCGTTATTTCTTTCTTATCTATCTCATGACGAAACAATCTCCGCGCAAGAGAGTGAAAAAAGGCGTTTGGACGTCTAGCCGTAAAAATATCTATTGACACTAAACCTGCAAACCCATAGCATCGTCTACCAAATGAGAGGTAGTTCAAAATAATCGACTTCTCACCAAGTTATTTGCAAGCGGGTTAACTGATGATTGAAATTAATCAAGTCAACAAGGTGTTTTATCAGGGCAGCAAGGAAATCCATGCGCTGAAAGACATTAACCTTACGGTTCCTCAAGGAACGATTTTCGGTGTTATTGGCTCTTCTGGAGCAGGGAAAAGTACACTGATTCGCTGCGTGAACATGTTGGAAGCGCCCACCTCAGGTTCAATCAAGGTTGATGGTGTTGATTTGACGACACTGTCTAAATCACAGCTGAGCCAAGCACGCCGCAATATCGGTATGATTTTCCAGCACTTTAATCTGCTTTCATCCCGCACTGTGTTTGATAATGTCGCACTGCCACTTGAACTGGCGGGCAAAGACAAAAACGCCATCACCACTAAGGTAACCGAACTGCTCAAACTGGTCGGCCTTGCTGATAAGCATGAAAGCTACCCGTCAAACCTCAGTGGTGGTCAGAAACAACGCGTTGCGATCGCTCGTGCGCTCGCATCAGATCCTAAAGTGCTGCTGTGTGATGAAGCGACCAGCGCGCTCGATCCCGCGACCACTCAATCGATTCTTGAGCTGTTAAAAGAGATCAACCGCAAGCTGAACATTACTATGCTTTTGATCACTCACGAGATGGACGTGGTCAAAAGCATTTGTCACCAAGTGGCGATCATCGGTGGTGGTGAATTGGTGGAGAAAGGCACGGTTGGTGATATTTTTGCTCATCCGAAAACCGAGCTTGCGCACCAATTTATTCGCTCTACGCTCGACTTGTCGATCCCAGAAGATTACGAGGCTCGCTTGCAAAGCAGCCGCGTTGAAGGCAGCTACCCTCTGGTACGCCTTGAATTCACTGGCGCAACCGTCGATGCTCCGCTGATGAGCCAAATTGCGCGTAAATTCAATATCGATGTCAGCATTCTGAGTTCAGACTTAGATTACGCCGGTGGCGTAAAATTCGGCATGATGGTCGCCGAGCTATTTGGTAATGAGCAAGACGACAACGCAGCAATCGAATTTCTGCGTGAACACAATGTAAAGGTAGAGGTGCTTGGCTATGTCCTTTAACACGATTTCACAGTGGCTCGAGCTTAACAGTAAGCTATTGATTGGCGCGACGTGGGAAACCCTCTACATGGTCGCCGTCGCGGGTATCGTGGGCTTTGCTGTCGGTATCCCTCTCGGCGTTATCTTACACACGACCAAAAAAGGTGGCCTACTAGAAAACACCAAACTCAATGGTGTGTTGGGCGCAATCGTCAATATTGGTCGCTCCGTGCCGTTTTTGGTGTTGATGGTTGCCATCATCCCTGTGACGAAACTGTTGGTGGGCACTTTTATCGGTACCACCGCCGCCATCGTGCCGCTCACGATTGGTGCGATTCCATTCGTCGCTCGCCTGATTGAAGGCGCACTACTGGAAGTACCAAGCGGTTTGGTCGAGGCTGCGCAATCTATGGGTGCGACGCCAATGCAAATCATCAGTAAAGTATTGCTTCCTGAAGCGATGCCGACCATCGTCAACTCCGTCACCATCACTTTGGTGACATTGGTGAGCTACTCAGCAATGGCGGGTACAGTGGGCGGCGGCGGTCTAGGTGATGTCGCGATACGTTACGGATTCCACCGCTACGATGTAGTCATCATGGCTGTGACAGTGGTGATGCTCATCGTACTGGTTCAAATTATTCAATCTATCGGCGATGCGATTGTACGCCGAGTGGATCACAGATAAACATTAAGAATTTCACAAGGAGAAGGTCATGAAATTTAATCTTAAAGGTCTTTTGGCGATTGCCGCTGCGGCATCTGCATTGGTTCTGTCTGGTTGTGGCGAAAAAGAAGCGGACAACAGCAAAATCAAAGTCGGCGTGATGGCGGGTGCAGAAGCACAAGTTGCTGAAGTAGCAGCAAAAGTGGCGAAAGAGCAGTTCGGTCTGGATGTAGAGTTGGTGACATTCACGGATTACGTTACTCCTAATGCAGCCTTGGATGACGGTTCAATCGACATCAACGCGTTCCAGCACAAACCATACCTAGATCAGCAAATTGCTGACCGTAGTTACAAGCTGGCTATCGCAGGTAACACTTTCGTTTACCCAATCGCGGGTTACTCTAAGCAAGTGACCTCTGTGGAAGAGATCGAAGAGGGTGCACGTATCGCCGTTCCTAACGATCCAACTAACCTAGGTCGCTCATTGATTCTACTAGAGCAGCAAGGTCTGATCACACTGCGTGAAGGCGTTGGTCTACTGGCAACGGTACGCGACATCGTTGAAAATCCAAAAAACATCTCAATTCTTGAGCTAGACGCTGCCCAGCTGCCACGCTCTCTTGATGATGTTGCGCTGTCTGTCATCAACACCACTTACGCAAGCTCTATCAACCTGACGCCA
This sequence comes from Vibrio sp. R11-SG3-ISO3-SZ, assembly GCF_059834345.1. NCBI lineage: Bacteria > Pseudomonadati > Pseudomonadota > Gammaproteobacteria > Vibrionales > Vibrionaceae > Vibrio > Vibrio sp. R11-SG3-ISO3-SZ. The sequence continues at coordinate 9,115 of NZ_JCBDGX010000077.1, read as the reverse complement.
GAGAAAGACGGTGTGTTTGTTGAAGATAAAGAGTCACCATACGTGAACCTTATCGTTGCGCGTGAAAACAACGTCTCAGCAGAGAATGTACAAAACTTCGTAAAAGCTTACCAAACTGACGAAGTGTACAACGCTGCCTCAGACATCTTCCAAGGTGGTGTCGTTAAAGGTTGGTAATCTGACCTAAACGCTCAATAACACAGTAAATACCAAAAAGGGTCGACGTTCATGTCGACCCTTCTTCTATCTTGGTATTCTCTGATCGAAATGCATTCCCATCAGCCTGTCATTGTGGATTATTTACGCCCCAACATACGACTCAAAGTACCATCCTTATCGACCCATTGATGCTTAAGCGCCGCGGCAATGTGGAGCACCAAGGCCGCAATAATGATCTTAGGGGCAAACCCATGTACGCCCCCCCCGAGCGATTGCAGCCACTCTATTTTTTCCCCTGCAGCAAGGATCTCGACGCCAAACACCTCCAGTGCTCGCCCGCCGCCGACGCTCATGGCGATGCCTGAGATAGGCATCAGTAGTGTCGCCAGCATCAAAATGCCATGAATCGACTTGGCTAGAATCTCTTGAACTCGGGTCAACACCGCCGAGCTTTCAATCGTCCCTTCTTTGAGTCGCCACGCCACGCGCAACACAGCGATCAGCAAAATAATCACGCCAAGGGATTTGTGAATCCCCATTAACTCGCCTTTGGCTGGGCTTCGCTCCATTTGCTCAAGATACAAGCCAAGGCCTAACACGCCAATAAAACCAAGGCCCGTTAACCAGTGAAAAAAGAGGGTGGGTTTAGAATGTGGATTGCTCATAATGACGGTCTCTTATTAAAAGTATGCTGTCTATTATCTGGTCACCCTAGCCATCAATCCAGAGACTTCTAAGTAAAAAAACGTAAAGAGCAAAAAACGTAAAGAGCAGGCAAAAAAAAGCCGAAGCAAACGCTTCGGCTAAGGGAAAGTGTGAATCTATCGACTACGGCGTGTAGTAGGTCGCCGCGCCTGGACCAACAGGTAGACCAAGGATGAACACCCATACGTAGAAGAGTATACTCCAACCAACGATAAAGCAGATTGAGTACGGCAGCATCGTCGCGATGAGAGTACCGATACCGAGATTCTTCATGTAGCGAGTTGCCACAGCGAGGATCAGACCAAAGTAACTCATCATAGGTGTGATGATGTTGGTCGTTGAGTCACCAATACGGTAAGCCGCTTGAATCGTTTCTGGAGCGTAGCCAACCAGCATCAACATAGGCACGAAAATCGGTGCGGTGACCGCCCACTGCGCTGACGCTGAACCGATCATCAAGTTGATGAAGCCGCACATCAAGATAAAGGCGAAGAACAGCATTGGGCCAGTAAGACCAATATTTTGCAAGAAACCGGCACCGGCTACGGCAAACACTTGACCAAAGTTCGTCCATTTGAAAAATGCAACAAACTGCGCAGCAAAGAAGACTAAGACAATGTACATGCCCATTGAAGACATGGATTTAGACATCGCATCAATCACGTCACGGTCATTGTTCATCGTGCCCACTACGCGGCCGTAAACAAAGCCAGGAATCGCGAAGAAGACAAAGATAAACGCCACGATGCTCTTAAGGAACGGAGAACCCGCGACAGTACCTGTACTTGAGCGCAATACGCCATCTTCTGGAACGATAGTCCAAGCCAGCAGCGCCGATACCACTAGGATCGCAATACCTGCCAACTTCAAGCCTTTCTTTTCGATAGCCGTCAGGCTACCCATTTTGTCTTGAGACAGATCTTCCGCCGCTTCTTCGTCATTGTATTTACCCAGTTTTGGCTCAACGATTTTCTCAGTCACGAAGGCACCGGTAATAGCGATAAAGAAGGTGGAGACGAACATAAAGTACCAGTTCACCTCAGGACCGACGGTGTAAGTTGGGTCGATCATCTGAGCGGCGGTCTCGGTAATACCAGACAGCAGTGGATCCACCGTACCAATAAGCAAGTTCGCCGAGTAGCCACCGGATACACCGGCAAACGCCGCCGCCAAGCCCGCCAAGGGATGACGACCCAAAGAGTGGAATAGCATCGCTGCCAGTGGGATCAGAACCACATAGCCTAGCTCAGATGCGGTGTTAGAAATGATACCAGCAAAAACCACGGTCACAGTAACCATGCGCTTAGACGCGCCCATCACCATACCGCGCATCGCGGCAGAAAGTAGACCCGAGTGTTCAGCGATCGCAACACCTAACATGGCGACCAATACCGTCCCGAGCGGCGCAAAGCCAACGAAGTTCTTCACCAGGTTGGTCACGATCAGTTGAAGGCCTTCAGCGTTCAGTAAGCTGACCACATGAATCATTCCATCTGCGGCACGACCGCTTGCCCCTTCAGGACGAGGATCGATGACTGACACTTCGAAGTACCCGGCAACGCCAGATAGCACGAGAATCGCGAGACAGAAAATAGCAAATAGTGTGATTGGGTGGGGTAATAGGTTCCCCAAATACTCTACCGAGTCAAGAAAGCGGGTAAAAATAGGCTTTTTCGGCGAGCTTTGTTTCATTGAAGCAGATGAACTCATCTGTTCCCTCCTTGTCGTTTTTCCTACGCTTTTGTGACAGGGCTGTCACAAAAGCTTGGGCAGAGTACTCGACAAGAAGGTCAATTAGAAATCCTAAATGTTACAAAACGTATCAAACAGTAGAACAAACAACCAAAAAAATTAGCTTACAATGAAAAATATCACTAATTAAACGATAAATAACAACATAAAAAACCACAAATAAAATAAACACCATCAATCATTTGTTACTTTTGCACCGCCTTAAAGCGAGGATTGGTTTTGCAGATCACGTATAAGCGCCCTCTTCGCTTAACGATTTGGCAATCAGGATGACGGCTTTTTGCACTCTTTAATGATTTCACGACTTTCATCTCTTAATTCTCCATTAATTGTTATGTTATAACATGTCAATTAATAATCATTATCAATAAGAAAAGCAAGCAAAATTTGTGATACTTTGCCGTATCAATCCGTACTGAAGACCTTAGCCATGTATTCCATAGAACCGATTGGCATTATCGAAAGCCCTTACAAAGAGAAATTCGCCGTTCCTCGTCAACCTCGCTTGGTCCCTGCTGCGCGATCACGCGTCAAACTGCAAGGGGCGGCCAATAGCCCTGAAGCCGTGCGTGGATTAGAGCAGTTTTCTCACGTGTGGTTGCTGTTTTTGTTTGATCAGAATCTGCAAGCGGGATGGAAGCCCACTGTGCGTCCGCCTCGCTTGGGCGGCAATGAGCGCATTGGTGTGTTTGCCTCGCGCTCGACATTCAGACCTAACGGTATCGGCATGTCGGCGGTCGAAGTCAAAGGGGTGAGCAGGCAAGGCGATCAGATCTATCTGGATCTGGGCAACGTTGACTTGGTCGACGGCACCCCGATTATCGACATCAAGCCCTATATCCCCTACTCAGATTCAGTGGCTGAGGCCAAAGGAGGCTACGCGGAAGCAGAGCCTGAAACCTCTCAAGTCCACTTCTCCTCGACTGCGCTAGCCTCGCTCAACAAGCACCACGATGCGGAGTATGTCAAAACCGTTATCGAACAAGTACTGGCGCAAGACCCTCGTCCGGCCTACAAAAAGAATAAGCCCGACGACAAGGAATATGCGGTAAATTTGTTCGATCTGAACGTCAAGTTCACCGTTCACGATAACTTAATAACAGTTACTGCGATTGAAAGCTTTTGACAACACTCTTTGGCTGATATTATAAGCGGCTAACCATTTTCCCTTTGTGGGATCTTCATACTTCAGCCCGTTGGCTTGAGTATCTAACTTTACTAAACGGATAAATTGAATGCGTACCAGTAACTATCTTCTTTCTACTCTTAAGGAGACTCCAAACGACGCAGAGGTCGTGAGCCACCAGCTCATGCTCCGCGCAGGTATGATCCGTAAGCTGGCTTCAGGTCTATACACCTGGCTGCCTACTGGTCTGCGTGTGCTGCGTAAAGTCGAAAACATCGTTCGTCAAGAAATCGACAATGCAGGCGCCGTCGAAACCTTGATGCCCGTTGTTCAGCCGTTTGAACTATGGGAAGAGACAGGCCGCAGCGAGAAGATGGGTCCTGAACTCCTTCGCTTTACTGACCGCCATACGCGTCCGTTTGTTCTAAGCCCAACCGCGGAAGAAGTGATCACTAGCCTAGTGCGCAACGAAGTGAGCTCTTACAAACAACTACCGCTCAACCTGTACCAAATCCAAACCAAATTCCGCGATGAGCGTCGCCCACGTTTTGGCGTAATGCGTGCACGAGAATTCTGCATGATGGACGCATACAGCTTTGACATCGACAAAGAAGGTCTAGAGAAATCTTACCAAGCAATGCACGATGCGTACTGTAAAGCCTTCGATCGCATGGGTCTTGAGTACCGCCCAGTACTGGCTGACTCTGGCGCTATTGGTGGTAGTGGTTCTCAAGAGTTCCACGTACTTGCGGAAAGTGGTGAAGACCTCATCGCCTTCTCGACTGAGTCTGATTACGCAGCGAACATCGAAAAAGCCGAAGCGGCCGCACCTGCTGGTGAGCGCGCTGAGCCAACTCAAGAGATGACGCTGGTGGATACGCCAAACGCGAAAACCATCGCAGAGCTTGTAGAGCAACACGGTCTACCTATCGAGAAGACAGTGAAAACGCTTTTCGTAAAAGCCTCTGATGAAGTAGACGCAGACATCATCGCGCTAATCATCCGTGGCGACCACGAACTAAACGAAGTGAAAGCAGAAAACCTTCCTCAAGTTGCAGCTCCTCTAGAGATGGCAAGCGAAGAAGAGATTCGCGCCCTGATCGGCGCAGGTCCTGGCTCACTCGGCCCTGTGGGTCTTGAGTTGCCATTCATCGTTGACCGCACTGTTGCTGTAATGAGCGACTTCGGTGCGGGTGCGAACGTTGATGGCAAGCACTACTTCGGTATCAACTGGGGTCGTGACGTTGAGCTTGGCCAAGTTGAAGATCTGCGTAATGTTGTCGAAGGCGATCCAAGCCCATGTGGAAAAGGTACCCTAATGCTTAAGCGTGGTATCGAAGTGGGTCACATCTTCCAGCTTGGCAATGTTTACTCACAAGCGATGAACTGTGGCGTGCTGGGCCCTGACGGTAAGAACGTCATCCTGGAGATGGGTTGTTACGGTATCGGTGTGTCACGCGTTGTGGCTTCAGCGATTGAACAAAACCACGACAAATACGGCATCATCTGGCCAGACGCTCTAGCGCCTTTCCAAGTAGCGATCGTACCAATGAACATGCACAAGTCTGAAGAAGTGAAAGAAGCAGCTGAGAAGCTGTACGCTGAACTGACGGCTATGGGTATCGAAGTCCTATTCGATGACCGTAAAGAGCGCCCAGGCGTTATGTTCTCTGATATGGAACTGATCGGTATTCCTCACACTATCGTGATTGGTGACCGTTCAATGAAAGAAGGCAACTTCGAGTACAAGAACCGCCGCTCGGGAGAGAAGACGCCAGTCGCTATCGCTGACGTGATTGAGCACCTCAAGGCACAACTTAGCTAATACCGCTTAAGCGATACAAACAAAAAAGGTTGACGTGAAAGCGTCAACCTTTTCTATTTTGGATGTTTGCTCAATGGCGACGCTACTCCAAAGGCTCTGTCGGCGCTTGACTGGCGACCTTCTTCTCGGCATAAGCCACATCTACCAGCGCATCCGCATTGCCATCAATCAGCTCTCCAAAGTGAAAAATACCAAACTCACCCGGCTTCATCCGATGCCAGGTTTCATTGTCCGTCAGCGGTTGAGTAGCAATCACTGAGACAATATCGTTGGGCGTCGTCTCTTCTTGAAAGTTGATGGTCACATCTTCATCAATCAATGTCGCTTGCCCAAAAGGCGCGCGGCGCGTGATCCAATACAGATGATTGGTGCAATACGTCATCACATACTCTCCGTCAGAGAGCAACATATTGAAGACCCCTTTCTCTTTGAGCATGTCACAACACATGGCCACAAAGCGAAATACCCCCACCATGTCGTGCGGTGGTTGTGGGTAACGATCTTCCATCTGCTTGAGCAGCCAACAAAACGCCATCTCACTGTCGGTTTGCCCCACTGGCCGATGCCGACCTGTGTCCATCTGTTGGTAGTCCGTCAACTGGCCATTGTGGGCAAAAGTCCAGTAACGCCCCCAGAGCTCGCGGGTAAACGGATGGGTATTTTCCAGATTCACACCACCACGGTTGGCTTGGCGAATATGGCTGATGACCGCACGGCTCTTAATCGGATAGTTTTGCACTAACTCGGCAATTTTCGACTGACAGCTAGGGTTAGGGTCTTTGAAATTACGAAAACCTTTCCCCTCATAGAAGGTGATCCCCCAGCCATCACTGTGCGGGCCAGTTTTGCCCCCACGCTGCATTAAGCCAGTGAAACTGAAACAAATATCGGTCGGAACGTTGGCACTCATACCGAGCAATTCACACATGCTTCAAACCACTCCCTGTCAACGTGATGGCGTAATTACGCCATCTCCTTTTCAATCAATTGGATCACAATGTGGATGATTTTGATGTGGATCTCTTGAATGCGATCCGCGTAGCCGAAATGAGGAACACGAATCTCGATATCCGCTACCCCCGCCATTTTGCCGCCGTCTTTACCCGTCAGAGCGATGGTTTTCATGCCTTTCGCTTTTGCCGCTTCTATCGCCTTAAGAATGTTCCCTGAGTTGCCCGAGGTAGAGAGGCCAAACAGAACATCCCCAGCCGAACCGACCGCTTCAACATAACGAGAGAAAACAAAGTCATAACCAAAATCGTTGCTAACACAAGAGAGGTGGCTTGGATCTGAAATGGCAATCCCAGGGTAACCCGGACGATTTTCACGATAGCGTCCAGTGAGCTCTTCGGCGAAATGCATCGCATCGCAGTGTGAGCCGCCGTTACCGCACGAGAGCACTTTGCCCCCTTGCTTGAATGAATCGGCAATGAGTTTCGCTGCGGCTTCAATTTGAGCAATGTTGTGCTCATCACTTAAAAAGGCATTCAAGACGTTCGCCGCTTCAGTTAATTCACTTTTGATCAGATCGTGGTACATAGGGAATTCTCTAATTGTTATCTTCGATGGGGTGATTTAGCCACAAAGCTAAATACCATTGTTTACGAGTTTACTCGAACCATCCAGAGTGTCGATAGCTGCGCGTCAACTAATGCCAATTCCTCCCCCTACTTCGCCCACAAATTCAGCACGGACCGACAATTTTAGAATTTTCACTCTACTTAGATCACTTTTTAAGCACGATTGGGTTTTACATTTCATTAATGAGTTGTTTACACTCTAACTGGTTAGACCTCTTATAAGATAAACGACGTATAACCCTTAACCCTACATTTTGGGGCGTCGAAGAAGGAAATACACATGGACATCTTGCTCTCAATATTAGGCTTTACGGTGGTACTGGCGACCTGCTTATACCACCGCAGCTCCTTAATCCTTTCACTGTTTGCGTTAACACTGACGATGGTCGTGCTCTCCATCTGGGGCAGCGCAGGATCGTTGAGTTGGATACTGTACATCGCCGCCACTGCGGTTTTGGCCGTTCCATCGATTCGTCAGTCTCTGATCAGTAAAAAAGCCCTTTCTCTCTTTAAGAAAGTGCTGCCCGCCATGTCTCAAACCGAAAAAGAGGCGTTGGATGCCGGTACGGTTTGGTGGGAAGCAGAGCTTTTTAAAGGCAAACCAGACTGGAACAAGCTGCACGACATTAAAGCGCCGACGTTAAGTGCCGAGGAGCAAGCTTTCCTCGATGGCCCCGTCAATGAAGTGTGTGCGATGGTGAACGACTATCAGGTCACCCACGAGTTGGCCGATCTACCACCGCAAGTTTGGCAGTACCTAAAAGACAACAAGTTCTTCGCAATGATCATCAAGAAGCAGTACGGTGGGCTTGAGTTCTCTGCCTACGCTCAGTCGCTGGTATTGCAAAAGCTCACTGGCGTCTCTGGCGTGCTCTCTTCTACCGTTGGCGTGCCTAACTCATTGGGCCCGGGCGAACTGCTGCAACACTACGGCACCGACGAACAGAAAAACTACTATTTGCCACGCTTAGCCGAAGGTAAAGAGATCCCTTGTTTTGCACTGACCAGCCCAGAAGCAGGCTCAGACGCGGGATCCATTCCAGACTTCGGTATTGTCTGTAAAGGCGAATGGGAGGGCAAAGAAGTCCTCGGCATGCGCCTAACTTGGAACAAGCGCTACATCACGCTCGCCCCAGTCGCCACCGTTCTCGGCCTCGCCTTTAAATTGCGCGATCCAGACGGCTTACTCGGCGAGACGGAAGAACTCGGCATCACCTGCGCGCTGATTCCCACACACCTAAAAGGGGTGGAAATAGGCAATCGCCACTTCCCGCTCAACGTGCCTTTCCAAAACGGCCCGACACGAGCCAATGATCTGTTTGTACCTTTAGATTTCATCATTGGTGGCCCATCAATGGCCGGTCAAGGTTGGCGCATGCTGGTCGAATGTTTGTCTGTGGGTCGCGGGATCACCTTACCGTCGAACTCAACCGGTGGCATTAAGACGGCGGCTTTGGCAACTGGTGCGTACGCGCGTATTCGCCGTCAATTTAAACAACCGATTGGCCAGATGGAAGGCGTCGAAGAGCCATTAGCACGTCTAGGTGGTAACGCGTATGTGATGGACGCGGCGAGCAACCTGACTGTCGCGGGGATTGATTTGGGTGAAAAGCCCTCGGTCATCTCAGCGATCGTGAAGTATCACTGCACCCACCGCGGTCAGCAAAGCATCATCGATGCGATGGACATTGTCGGTGGTAAGGGCATTTGTCTTGGACCGAAGAACTTCCTCGCGCGCGGCTACCAAGGCTCCCCGATTGCCATCACGGTAGAAGGGGCCAACATCCTCACCCGCTCCATGATCATCTTTGGCCAAGGGGCGATTCGTTGCCATCCGTTTGTGCTGGAAGAGATGAATGCGGCTTACTCTGACGCCTCCGATGCGCTTGATAAGTTTGATAGCGCGCTTGCCGGTCACGTCAGCTTTACCCTGAGCAACCTTGTGCGCAGTGTCTGGCTGGGTGTTAC
>NZ_JCBDGX010000076.1:0-5634 GCF_059834345.1 Vibrio sp. R11-SG3-ISO3-SZ | reverse complement strand
GTAAGCGTAAATAAGGTCTAGCTGAACCTGCTCTGAGTAAGCGCCGAATGGATAACGTGAATCTAGAGCTTCAAGTTGCTCAATAGCGGTGAGCCAGTTCCCGCTTTGCAAAGAAAGTTGCGCTTCAGAATACAGTTCTGATGGTGGCACATCAGGAACGATCTCCTCGCTGCTCGAGCAGCCAACCAATATGGATAATGCCAATAAGCCAGATAATGTATGCTGTTTCATGTCAGGATTCGATTCCTTGAATTAAATATTTAGTACGCCGCCGTTACTTTCTAAGCGGTAACGGATACAATGGCGCTTATTTTTTCATAGTAGAGACTATTAGTCTCACAGTTTTTAAAAAAGTTCGATATGGCTCAGCAGATTGAATTAACCAATACAGTAAAAGATAGCCAGCTAGGTCAACGCCTCGATCAGGCGATTGCCGAATTGTTTACCGATTTTTCGCGCTCACGTCTAAAAGAGTGGTTACTCGAAGGCAAAGTGAGTGTGGACGGCCAAGTGGTCACCAAGCCGCGCACCAAAGTGATGGGCGGTGAAGAGATCACCTTACAAGCGGAACTCGAAGACGAAGAACGTTGGGAAGCGCAAGATATTCCTCTGGATATCGTTTATGAAGATGACGACATTATCGTGATCAACAAACCGCGTGACTTTGTGGTTCACCCAGGTGCCGGTACGCCAGATGGCACTGTGCTCAACGCGTTACTGCATCATTACCCAGCGATTGCGGAAGTGCCTCGTGCCGGGATCGTTCACCGCTTGGACAAAGACACCACGGGCCTTATGGTGGTGGCGAAAACGGTCCCAGCGCAAACGCGCCTGGTTCGTGCTCTGCAAAAGCGCAACATTACTCGTGAGTATGAAGCGATCGCTATTGGTCGTATGACCGCGGGCGGTAAGGTTGAGCAGCCGATTGGTCGACACTCAACCAAACGCACACTGATGGCGGTGAGCCCAATGGGTAAACCTGCGGTGACGCATTACCGCGTGGCCGAGCATTTCCGCGAACACACGCGTATTCGCTTGCGTTTGGAGACCGGACGTACACACCAAATTCGTGTGCATATGTCGTACTTGCAGCACCCGCTATTGGGTGACACCGCTTATGGTGGCCGCGCTCGCATTCCTTCTGGCGCAACCCAAGAGCTGGCGGAGAAAATCCGCGGTTTTGATCGTCAAGCTTTGCATGCGGTCATGTTGCGTTTTGCGCATCCGATCACTGGCGAGGAGCTCGAGTTTCATGCGCCTGTGCCTGATGACATGGTTGAGATGACCCTAGCGCTTCGCCTGGATGCTCAAACTCACGGTCTGGAAGAAGAGATCTAAATGTCCATGATCATCCCCAACTGGCCCGCGCCAGCGAACGTAAAAGCGTTTGCCTCAACTCGAGAGGGGGGCGTCTCTATGCCTCCTTATCAAGGGTTGAATGTGGGGATGCATGTCGGAGACGATCCTGAGTTGGTGGCGCAAAACCGCCAATGGTTGATGGCGCATTCAGGCATGCCCTCGGCGCCGGTTTGGCTCAACCAGACCCACTCTACCCATGTTGTGACGCTCGACTCGGCGACCGATACGGTTTTGGATGCCGATGGGGCGTTGACTCGACAAATCGGCATCGTATGCAGTGCGATGACCGCCGATTGTTTGCCGGTGCTGCTGACCAATCGTGAGGGTGCAGAGGTTGCTGCGGTGCATGCCGGGTGGCGAGGTTTACTTGATGGGATTGTCGAGAATGCGGTGCGCTTGATGAGTGGCGAATTGATGGCCTGGATTGGTCCTGCGATCAGCGTTGAGGCGTTTGAAGTAGGTCAAGAGGTCCGTGATCAATTTGTCGCTCATGATTCACAAGCCCAAACGGCGTTTTTACCTGGTCGACAACCTGGCAAGTACATGGCGGATATGAATCGCCTTGTTGAACAGCGCCTTCAATCGGTCGGCGTGACGGCCATCTATCAAAGCGGGCTGTGTACCTATCGTGATGCTGACCGTTTTTACTCCTACCGACGCGATGGCGTGACAGGTCGACAAGCCAGTTTTATTTGGCTTGAATCATAATCCCATCTGTTTATTAGGGAAACTCCTCCCTGCTACCTTGAAATTGCCCTTGCGCGTATCCATCTTTCTTTATGATGAAATTCGTTCACCTCATTTGAGTTAGGAAGGTAGGTATGCGTCTTGACAGATTTACGAGCAAATTCCAAATCGCGATATCTGACGCCCAATCGTTGGCGCTCGGCCGCGACCATCAATACATAGAACCCGTTCACCTAATGGTAGCGCTGATGGATCAGGACGGTAGCCCGATTCGTCCTTTGCTCACCATGCTCAACGTGGACGTGATGCATCTACGCTCAAAATTGAGTGAAATTCTTGACCGCTTGCCCAAAGTCAGTGGCATTGGCGGTGATGTGCAATTGTCGAGCGCAATGGGCACGCTGTTTAACTTGTGTGACAAAGTGGCGCAAAAGCGCAAAGATGCGTACATCTCATCAGAAATTTTCTTGCTGGCGGCGATCGAAGACCGCGGCCCACTTGGCAGTTTGCTTAAAGAGCAAGGCCTTACTCAAGATAAAATCGCTGCAGCGATAGATAAGATTCGCGGTGGACAAACCGTCAATGACCCCAATGCTGAAGAGTTGCGCCAAGCGTTAGAGAAATTCACGATTGATCTCACCGAGCGTGCCGAGCAAGGCAAGCTTGACCCGGTCATCGGCCGTGATGATGAGATACGTCGCACCATTCAAGTCTTGCAGCGCCGCACAAAAAACAACCCGGTGATCATTGGTGAACCTGGAGTGGGTAAAACCGCCATCGTCGAAGGGTTGGCACAACGTATCATCAATAACGAAGTGCCAGAGGGATTGCGCGGGCGCCGAGTACTCTCCTTGGATATGGGCGCACTGGTTGCAGGGGCCAAATACCGTGGTGAGTTCGAAGAGCGTTTGAAATCCGTCCTCAATGAATTGTCTAAAGAGGAGGGAAACATCATCCTCTTTATTGATGAGATTCATACCATGGTGGGCGCAGGTAAAGGCGAAGGTTCAATGGATGCCGGTAACATGCTTAAACCCGCGTTGGCTCGGGGCGAGTTGCACTGTGTCGGGGCAACCACCTTAGATGAGTACCGCCAATACATCGAAAAAGATCCTGCGCTTGAACGACGCTTTCAAAAAGTGCTGGTGGATGAGCCGTCAGTGGAAGATACCGTGGCTATCTTACGCGGTCTCAAAGAGCGCTATGAGTTGCATCACCATGTGGAAATTACTGACCCTGCTATTGTGGCGGCGGCGAGTCTCTCGCATCGATACGTATCGGATCGCCAATTGCCTGACAAAGCGATCGACTTAATTGATGAAGCCGCATCCAGTATTCGCATGCAGATTGACTCCAAACCCGAGTCGCTCGATAAGTTGGAGCGTAAAATCATTCAACTTAAAATTGAGCAACAAGCGCTGACCAACGAACATGATGAAGCCAGTGAGAAGCGATTGCAGATCCTTAATGAAGAGTTGAATGAAAAAGAGCGGGAGTTTGCTGAGCTGGAAGAGGTGTGGAACGCAGAAAAAGCGGCCTTATCGGGTACTCAACACATTAAAGGGGAACTCGAGCAAGCGAGAATGGATATGGAATTTGCACGTCGTGCGGGTGATTTAAACCGCATGTCTGAGTTGCAATATGGCCGAATCCCAGAGTTAGAGAAGCAGCTTGATTTGGCAACCCAAGCCGAAATGCAGGAGATGACTCTGCTACGCAATAAGGTCACCGACAATGAAATTGCCGAAGTGCTGTCAAAACAGACGGGCATTCCTGTGTCGAAGATGCTTGAAGCAGAGAAAGAAAAACTGCTGCGAATGGAAGACGTCTTGCATAAGCGTGTGATTGGCCAGACTGAAGCTGTTGAAGTGGTATCGAATGCGATTCGCCGCAGTCGCGCGGGCTTATCCGATCCGAACAAACCGATTGGTTCGTTTCTATTCTTAGGGCCAACCGGTGTTGGTAAAACCGAGCTGTGCAAAACCCTAGCGAACTTTATGTTCGATAGTGAAGACGCCATGGTTCGTATCGATATGTCCGAGTTCATGGAGAAACACTCTGTGGCTCGTCTTGTTGGTGCGCCTCCTGGTTATGTGGGCTATGAAGAAGGCGGCTACCTAACAGAAGCGGTGCGTCGTAAACCTTATTCGGTCATCTTATTGGATGAAGTGGAGAAGGCTCACCCTGATGTGTTTAACATCCTGCTTCAAGTATTAGACGATGGACGATTGACGGATGGACAAGGTCGCACGGTCGATTTTCGTAACACCGTTGTCATCATGACATCTAACCTTGGCTCTGCTCGCATCCAAGAAAGTTTTGGTCAGGTCGATTATGAAGGCATGAAGCAGCAAGTGATGGAGGTGGTCAGCAAACATTTCCGCCCAGAGTTTTTAAACCGTGTGGACGAAAGTGTGGTGTTCCACCCATTAGGTGCAGATCATATCAAGTCAATTGCTTCAATTCAGTTAGCGAGACTGTCTGCTCGCATGGAAGAAAAAGGCTTTATGCTTGAGGTGTCTGACAAAGCGCTCGATCTCATTGCTCAAGTTGGGTTTGACCCTGTCTATGGTGCAAGACCATTAAAACGGGCGATACAACAGAGCGTTGAAAACCCGCTAGCGAAATCTATCCTCGCGGGTGAGGTGATACCAGATAAACCCGTGAAGCTGGTGGTGAGTCACGATCAAATTATTGCTCACCAATAACTTTCCTCTAACAGAAGGGCCGAAACGGCCCTTTTTGCTGCTATTTAAATCGCATCGGTCAAAGCTTGAGCGAACGACGCAAATATTACGACTTTTTGCTAAATGCCTCTTGCCTCGATGCGATTCCTGCCTATAATGCGCCTCCGTTGGCACGGAAAAGCATACGATGCAATCGAGCCAATAGGTCGAAGAAACGCGATGAAAATTAGTTTCTGAAATTAAGCGAAAAGTGTTTGACACTAAAAGTTAAATCGCTAAAATGGCCGTCCGTTTCGAGTGAGCCTTACGGCAAGTGAGAAACACCTAGCTCTTTAACAATATAAACCTATCAATCTGTGTGGGCACTCGTTGATGATAATCCACTTTTGGTTTTCACTTTTTTATAAAAAGTAAAATCAAAAACTGATTCTTCGGAATCATTGGCTATCAATGAACTGAGTGACCATTCGAATTGGGAAGCAGCCTTGAGCTGTTTTGTTTTACTTTTTCAAAAGTGAAAGCCAATAAGAGCACAGTCAATTCAAGTTTTCTAGGAACTAGCTTCTAGTCACTAGGAACTTATCAGTATTCATTGAGCCGAACAAAACCTTAAATTGAAGAGTTTGATCATGGCTCAGATTGAACGCTGGCGGCAGGCCTAACACATGCAAGTCGAGCGGAAACGACTTAACTGAACCTTCGGGGAACGTTAAGGGCGTCGAGCGGCGGACGGGTGAGTAATGCCTGGGAAATTGCCCTGATGTGGGGGATAACCATTGGAAACGATGGCTAATACCGCATAATGCTTTCGAGCCAAAGAGGGGGACCTTCGGGCCTCTCGCGTCAGGATATGCCCAGGTGGGATTAGCTAGTTGGTGAGGTAAGGGCTCACCAAGGCGAC
>NZ_JCBDGX010000075.1:0-12504 GCF_059834345.1 Vibrio sp. R11-SG3-ISO3-SZ | reverse complement strand
CTGTTAACCTATCACCCTATCCCACTCTGGTCGTTCTTCTTTGGTTTAATCTTAGTGTCAGTGGTACACATGCTTAAGCAGGTGCAACATAGATCGCTCAATCGACTGGTTTTTCTCGCGTTTGGCGTAGGGTTTGCCTACAGCATCGCAGTGTTACAGCCCTTGCAGCTTGAACCAACCCACCTCAACGTGTTCTTAGCGGGCACCATCGCCATCTGTGCGATGATTCTGCCCGGTATTTCCGGCAGCTTCATCCTGCTACTTCTTGGCATGTACGCGCCAGTACTCGGCGCGGTCAAAGCTTTCGATCTGCCTATCCTGGCACTGTTCCTCACTGGGTGTGTGGTCGGCATATTGAGCTTTTCACATCTGTTATCTTGGCTATTGCGACGTTTTCGGGACTTCACTTTGGTCTTTCTGACCGGCCTTATGCTCGGCACACTGCCGAAAGTCTGGCCATGGAAAGAGACCATCAGTTGGCGAGTGAACTCGAAGGGCGAACAAGTACCCTTGGTGCAGCACAACCTTTCACCGTTTGAATTTGAAGCGTTAACTGCCCAGTCCTCACAGTGGCTGTTGGCGATTGTGCTCATGCTTTGTGCCGTTGGGTTGGTACTAGGATTGGAGAAGCTTTCCGAACGTAATGACGGCTAAGCACATTCCTATCTTAAGGAAAAACGGGCTTAGGGAAAACGGGGGGCTTCAAGCGCCCCGTTTACAATTTCGCGATAAGATCTGGATTGATGCCAAAGCTGGTTTTGTGCTCTTCAATCACCACTTCACTGCGGGTTTGAATCACACCCGGTAATGTCCCCATCTTGCTCGACATGAAACTCTGATAAGCCTTCATGTCTTTCACTCGTACTTTGATCATGGTGTCAAAGTCACCAGACAAGGAGTAACACTCTTCGATTTCCGGAATATCGGCCACAGCTTGGGCAAATTTATCAAAAATAGAGAAACTGGTTTGATCAAGACGAATATGGATGAAAACCTGGACATCTAAGCCCAACTTTTCTGGGTTGAGTTCGGCATGATAGCCTTTGATATAGCCTTCTTTCTCAAGGCGTTTCACACGATCGGAACAAGGAGAGGTAGTGAGATTCACCTGCTTCGCCAATTCAACAATGGGCAATCGACCCTTAATGTTTAAGGCGCGCAGTATTTCTTTGTCTATTCGGTCTAATTCCATTGCGTCTCCAGTCTCGCTTTGATTCCAATCGAGCTGGATTATACAACGAACATAAATAAAGTCTGAGTCTTACGCCGCTTTTGCGTGGTCGAAATCTCGGTTCGAAGGGACATGGGTCGCTTGGGTGTTGCAGACGCGACAGAAGCTTTGTTGCTCCATTTTCACGTAGTGTGCGCCTTTAAAAAGAGTAGAGAAAAAACACGCCAAACTTTTTACGACGGAATCATGGTTTTCATCACATCGTTTCATCACCGCTTTGTGCGCTGTTACCTTATCGCAGCAATGGCAGTACATTTGTGGCATTGTCCTCTCTCCTTTTCTATGCGTTCCATTTAATCGACATAGTTTTAATGACAGAGTTCCGAGTTCTCAAACTTTAGTTTAAAAAATGTGAGCTGTGTACAAATAATAGACTGGAAAATGTCTAAAGCCCTGCGGACAGGGCTTTAGACACTAGAGTGGTGATTGATTAATCAAGGGTTTGCAGCTGTTTCTCATAGTCAGCAAATTGTACTTTTACTGACTCTTCAGGCTCTGCGCTCAATAGACTCACCATCACGATCGATAGGGTAGAGAACACAATTCCTGGAACGATTTCATACACATCGAACCAACCGCCAGACAATTGCTTCCAAACCACGATTGTCACACCGCCAACAATGATACCCGCCAACGCGCCATTGCGATTCATGCGCGACCAGTACAAGCTCAATACTAGTGCAGGGCCAAATGCCGCGCCAAAGCCTGCCCATGCGTAAGAGACCAAACCCAGTACAGAGCTGTCGGGTGTCATCGCCAGTACGAGGGCGACAATCGAAATACCGACAACCGCAACGCGTCCAACCATCACAATCTCTTCAGAGCTGGCATCTTTCTTAAACACTTGTTTGTAGAAATCCTCCGCTAGCGCCGATGAAGACACAAGTAACTGAGAGTCCGCTGTACTCATGATCGCCGCAAGAATCGCGGCCAGTAGGATACCGGCAATCACTGGGTGGAATATGGCGTTAACCAACAACATGAAGATGGTTTCGCCATCATCCACATTTCCACCGGTATTGGTCACGTAAATAAGCCCGACCATCCCCACCAAAAGCGCGCCAGCCATAGATAAGCCTGTCCAGATCACCGCGATACGGCGTGCCGTCGTCAGGTCTTTGTTGCTGCGAGATGCTTTAAAACGCGCCAAAATGTGTGGCTGACCAAAGTAGCCCAAGCCCCATGCCACAAGCGAAATGATCGCGATAGCAGAGAGTGGCTCGCCTTTGGAGTCATTCCACAGTGTCAGGAGTTCCGGGTTGATGCTATTGAGCTGAGCAGCAACATCAGAGAAGCCACCTTCCATCGCCACAACGGGAACGATCATTAACGCAGCCGCCATCAACAGGCCCTGAACCAGATCCGTCCAAGAGACCGCTAGGAAGCCACCAAACAATGTGTAAGAGACCACACACACCGTACCGATGATCACCGCCATGGTGTAATCCAAACCAAACACGGTTTCAAACAGTTTTCCGCCCGCGACCAAGCCAGAGCTGGTATAGAAAAGGAAGAACAGCAGAATGAAAAATGCGGAAATCACCTGAATCAATTTTGAGTTGTCATTGAAACGACGTGACAAGAACTCAGGTAGCGTTAGAGAATCGGTTGTAATCGAGTAGGTGCGTAGGCGTTTGGCGTTGATTAGCCAGTTGAGCCATGTCCCGACAAGAAGACCACCTGCCAACCAAAACGCTTCAATACCAGCTGCGTAGGCATAGCCAGGCAAACCCAGCAGCAACCAGCCACTCATGTCGGATGCCCCAGCCGATAGCGCCGCCGGCCAAGGGCCAAGCGAGCGACCGCCCAAAAAGTAATCCGACGAATTTTTCGTTCGCTGATACGCAATCACGCCAATCGCCAGCATCATGATCAGATAGGCGATGAACGTTGTTGTAATAGCAAAGCTATTTTCCATCTATATTGTCCTCTTTTAGAATTCGCTTTCCCTAAACATCCTCTTCCTTGGAAGAGGATGTCGCATTTAGGTTTAGTGGCTTTCGCTACCGAGCTCGAGCAAGGTAGCATTACCACCAACAGCAGTTATGTTTATCGTTCTAGTGCGCTCGGTAATAAACCTAAGCGCCAAATGCGGATCCTGCGCCACAGGCAGCGCGGATAGATCCGTTTCCGAAACCAAACTGACAATCGCGCCAGAACGTTTCGCAAGTTGTCGGTTGAGGCGAACAAGCGCCTGCGTTTGACCGACATAACCGATACAGCGTATATCGGATTCCAATAGCTGCGGGTGCGCCTCTAATGGGGCGACCTGCAGCACATGAGTAGGCAGTGATGAGTGAGTGCAGGCGTCTTCTAACACTGTGCACAGTGTGTCGTCATCGCTGCATAAGATGACGCTATTGCCCGCGAGCAACGCCGTCGTCAGTTGCGCAAGCACAGACCATTTCGCTTGTGCTGATTTTTCTTCCTGAATGAGAACCGTCACACCGCGACCTGCGGTGTAGAGCTCGTTAGTCTCTCCGGTTGGGCCAGACAACTCATGGCAATCCGCCAACAGTGCTGCCGCACGCGCAAGTTGAAAACGCATGACGTTCAGCCCAGCGTTCCAATCTCTATCTTCGCTGCGGCTTGTTACCTTGCCCATCGCGTCAATCAGTGAGGAGACATCCTCTTTCTTAGAGGCAAAATCGGTCAGATTCCAATTCTCAAACGCAGAGAGAGCATCGGTATAACGTGTCACTTGATGAATCATGATTATTCTCCTGCCCCTGATGATTGAACGGTCTGCGTGTAGTGTGGCTCGGTAAAACGATACAAGTAGTGTGGGCCCCCGGCTTTAGGGCCAGTGCCCGATAAACCTTGGCCGCCAAATGGTTGCACACCAACGACTGCGCCAACTTGGTCGCGGTTGATGTAGCAGTTCCCCACCCGAGCGTGCTTTTCGATCCAGCGGTAGGTCGTTTCGTTGCGGCTGTGAATGCCCATCGTCAAACCAAAACCGGTCTGGTTAATTTTCTCTACCACTTGCACCAGCTCACGGGCTTTAAAGCGCACGATGTGCAAAATTGGGCCGAACTGTTCTTCGCTGAGCGCATCAATGGAGTCAATCTCAAACGCAGTCGGAGCGACAAAATCGCCATACTGATGGGTCTCTTCCAACGTCAACTGGGCGACAAGCGTTTGTGTCCGGGTCATGGTATCAATGTGTTGATTGAGTTTCGCTTTGGCTTTGCCATCGATGACCGGTCCCACATCCGTTGAATGCAGATAAGGCGCCGCAACGCGCAACTCTTGCATCGCGCCTTGAATCAGATTGACGATGCGATCGGCAATGTCTTCTTGGACATACAAAACTCGCAGCGCACTGCAACGTTGCCCCGCAGAGGCAAACGCCGAGCGAATCACATCGCGCACCACCTGCTCAGGCAAGGCGGTACTGTCGACAATCATCGCGTTCTGTCCACCGGTCTCCGCAATAAACGGTACCGGGTCAACATCGCGCTCCGCCAACGTTTGATTGATGCGTTGCGCCGTCGCAGTCGAGCCCGTAAAGGCAACACCGGCAATCGCTTCATGGGAGGTCAACGCGTGACCAATATCGCTGCCAAGCCCAGGCACAAGTTGGATAACACCTGCTGGGAAACCGGCTTTAAGCATCAACTCAACGGCACGCGCCGCAATTAAACTGGTTTGTTCAGCCGGTTTGGCGACGACGGTATTTCCGGCAACAAGCGCAGCGGTAACCTGACCAAGGAAAATCGCCAACGGGAAGTTCCAAGGGCTGATGCACACAAAGACACCTCGGCCCACTCGCTCTACCGTTTGAGGCTCACCACTTAGTGATGTAGTGGTCATTGGCGTTAGCTCATGAACTTGCTTGGCGTAGTAGCGACAGAAATCGACCGCCTCGCGGACTTCATCAATACTGTCATGAATAGTCTTACCCGCTTCTTGATGACACAGCGCCACCAGTTCAGCCATGTGGGTTTCTAACAGATCCGCCAACGTCTCCAAGGATTGTGCTCGCTCACTTGCAGGAGTGGCGCGCCATGATGAAACATGCTGCGCCGCAACATCAATCGCTTCGGAAACATGATCAAGGTTGGCATACAGTACATTACCGACTTCGATGCGACGATCATAAGGGGCAGTGACTGGTACAGACTGGCCACTTTCCTTGATCATGCTTTCGCTTGGCACTCGACCATTGATAATCGGCCCTGCAAACCATTGGTGAGCTAAGAATTGCTCAACTTGCTGCTCAAAACCCAGTGCTTCACTTTCAATGTCAATATTGATCCCAAACGAGTTTTTGCGCTCCGGGAAAATCGCGGGCGGCAGAGGAATGCTCTTGTTATCGAAGCTGTCAAAAGCGAGCAGCATATCGACCGGGTGTTGTGTCAAAGAGTCAATCGGGCATCGCGCATCGACCAAACGGTGGACAAAAGAGCTGTTGGCGCCATTTTCCAACAAGCGTCTAACCAAATACGGTAACAAGTCTTTGTGACTGCCCACAGGTGCGTAAATGCGCACTGATTGTTGGTAGCTCGCCATCGCGTGGTGATACAGAGCATCTCCCATGCCATGCAAACGCTGAAACTCAAATTCTTTGTGCGGCGCCATCACTGCAATGGCACTGACTGTCTGCGCGTTATGGCTGGCAAACTGAGGGAAAAGTCGACCACGCACCGCGTCACTGAGCAAAAATCGCGCGCACGCAAGATACGCCACATCGGTCGCTTCTTTGCGTGTGTAGACCGGATAGTTGTTATAGCCCGCCTGCTGAGACCACTTGATCTCGCTATCCCAATAGGCGCCTTTGACTAAACGCACCGGAATCATTGCTCCGACTTGTGCCGATAAGCCCGTCAACCAAACCAACACAGGCAACGCACGTTTGGAGTATGCTTGAACCACAAGACCAAACTTGCCCCAGCCTTTCACCAAATCCGTGCGGTAGATTTTCTCGAACAGTTTCAGTGACAGCTCAAGTCTATCGGCCTCTTCGGCATCAATAGTGATCGCCACATCAAGTTCAACAGCGCGTGACAGAAGCTGCATCACAGTGTCATACAGCTCGCTAAGCACGCGCTCTTCGTTCGCCACTTCATAGCGTGGATGAAGCGCGGAGAGCTTGATAGAGACCGATGGCGCTGGGCTGGTCTTCAATCCGTAGTGATCGCTGCCAACAGCTTCGATCGCCATCAAGTAATCTTTGAAATATTTGTGTGCGTCACTGGTCGTCAGTGCCGCTTCGCCGAGCATATCGTATGAATAGGTGTAACCTTTGTCGCGCATGCTGCGGCCATTCTTTTGCGCCTCAGCGATGGTGCGTCCCAAAACAAACTGGTGCCCCATCACCTTCATCGCCTGATGCATCGCCTTGCGAATCACAGGCTCAGAAAGCTTATTGACCAATCGATTTACCGCACTGACTGGGCTTTGCGCTTGTGGTTCAGACAACCCAACAACTTTACCTGTAAGCATTAAGCCCCAAGTAGACGCGTTGACAAAAACAGAATCTGAGTGTTTTAAGTGAGATTTCCAATCGGCGACACTGAGCTTATCGCGGATGAGCGCATCGGCGGTGGCCGCATCTGGGATGCGCATTAACGCCTCTGCCAGACACATCAATAAGATCCCTTCTTGGGTATCTAGACTGTATTCAAGCAGCAGCGCATCAATCATTTGAATGGCTTTTTTGTCTGCGCGAATCGCTTTAATAAGCTGCGTTGTTTTTTCTAGTGTGGCTTGTTTTTCGTCTTCTGTTGGCGTGGCCAATGGAAGTAGTTGTTCTAACCATTGCGACTCGTCCACCATGTAAAGTGGCGAGATCAACGACCAAAGTTTGTCTAGCGGTTGCTGAACAAACTCGGCGTTTAACACATCCGTTGCTGTAAACATGCGTTTTCCTCAATCTCACACCCGACGTCTGTCGGAAACGGCTCAAAGCGGAGAATGCTTTGAATTTGTTGATCACAATGGCAAGCAGTGTATTTTGAGCTTGAGTGGAATACTTGTCAAAAACTCCGAGCTTTTTGCTGAATTCTACGTTTTTTAACAAAACAAAAACAGAATCACACTCAAATCAGCAAAAAAAAGTGTCGGAACTGTTTTCTTTTTTAACCGAATTGTTTCTTGTATTGCGATGGAGAGAGGCCTTGCAGCCGGGTAAAGGTGTGAGTGAAGGTGCTTTGACCAGAGAAGCCAGTGAGCTCCGCAACTTGACCAAGAGAGAGCTGACCTTGTTGAATCAGTTGCTTGGCCATATCGATACGTTTACCTAGCACATACTGATGTGGGGTGATCCCCATTTGTTCTTTAAAGAGGTTATGAAACTGGCTTTCACCAAGAAACACGCTACCCGCTAACTGAGCCACGGAGATCTTCTGACTGAGATGCCGGTCGATATAGCGGTCAATAGACTCAAGATCAAAGCGTGACTCCTTGCGAATCGTCTCAAAGGCAGACATGTGTCTTTGCAATAAAGCCACCAACGTATCGTTGCAGGCGCGGCTAAGCAACAAATCATCAGGGCTCGATTGCATTTCACACACTAGCATCTGAATCAACTTTTGAATTTGACTATCGAGTTGAAAATAGGTGTCTTTTTGACTCAGATCGTTGATTTTATTGAGCATCAAAGGGTCGTCTGACGTCGGCATTGGCATGTTAAGGACCAAGATATCCGATTGTTCTACCACGCCACCAAACGCATGATCAGACCCTGAGGTGACGACGCAACCCTGCCCTGGCCCCACGTAGTTCCCATAGCCATTAACCTCAAACTCCGCCTTGCCTTTCAGACCAATAACCACTTGCGTATAACTGTGGTCATGGCAGGTCATATAAGAAGGTAGGGTGATCAACTCCGCCGGCCTAGGCGACAAAACTATGGCAGGTTGAGTGTCTTGGGATTGAGATTTTGCTCTATTCATCAGCTAATTCTTGCGCCTATCCGGTGATCTCGATCATGGTATAACAAAGTTTGACGAACACGAAATCCACCGAGCCCGTCGCTCATTGATCATACAAATGGTGAAAATATCATCAACACTCTGGTCATTACTGACAAGAATAAAAGGTCATTTCTTTACCGGAAGAATGATCAAGCGCACATAAATTACGGCTCATGTCACTTCTATCCCTTTTCTTATTTCGATATCGGGATTCTTTGCTTGCATATTTCATATATCTGCCCAAAATGAGCAATGCACGGATAAGTTTTTTATAAATGAATGATAAACTTGGACATTGAGTATTACTCACCGTGCATAAATGGAAGAAAGATACCTCTGTAAGACAGCTGAGCCAAGGACTGTCAAAAGTTTGTCTTTTTACCCATACCGCTTTGAACGACGAGGTGCAAACACTTTCTCATTCGTTCATCGTTTTCGTTATATTACATTGGTGAATTAAACGTTAAATTGTTGCAGGGACTTATGATCACACGTCGCATCCCAGCGCTTTTGCTTGCGCTAAGCCCACTTTGGGTATCGACTTCGACTTTTGCGGAAGAGAGTACTCAGGTAGACCCTGTTTCCGCTATCGACAGTAAATTAAACAATAAAGAATCAGAGCAAGATGCTATGGCAGCGGAGTACAAATCCGAAGCCGAGCGCCTTCAGCAACTTCAGAATGAAAAAAGTAAGCTTGAGCGTGAAGAGCAAGAACTGAACGCGAAGCGTAACCGCGCCAAATCAGCATTGGACAAACAATACAATCGCTTGTTGGACGATCCTGATATCGACCTCGTCTCTTTCCAAAAAGAGTACCAAGATGCTTGGGCTCAAGTGAAAGACAACCAGTCGGCTTCGCTCGAAAATCAACAAGCCATCGCTGAAAGCGAAATGCGTCTCTCCCAGATCAAGCAGAAGCAAGCGCGCATCAGTTCCGAGCTTTCTTACCTAGCTGAGCAGAAAGTGGAAGCACGCGTGAAACGACTGGAAGCCGAGCTTCGTCAAAGCGATGTATTGGAAACCAACTACAAAACCACCTGCGCAGCCACAATGACACTGGGTGAATGTACCAATCAAGGTCATTACCTCACCA
The DNA here is from genome assembly GCF_059834345.1 of Vibrio sp. R11-SG3-ISO3-SZ. Taxonomy (NCBI): domain Bacteria; kingdom Pseudomonadati; phylum Pseudomonadota; class Gammaproteobacteria; order Vibrionales; family Vibrionaceae; genus Vibrio; species Vibrio sp. R11-SG3-ISO3-SZ. The sequence continues at coordinate 3,260 of NZ_JCBDGX010000075.1, read as the reverse complement.
AACAAAAAGCGGTGAAAACCTTTAAGGCGAAACTACTCGACAACCTGACTGAGTCCAATATCGCTAAGCGCAATGAAAAAGACGTGCAACTTAACGTCCACGTTCAAGAAAGCCAAATCATTCGTTCTGGCTTTGAAGGCACAGGCAGCTACTACACACAAATGCAAGCACAGCTTCAAGCCAAACCTGAAGCGACTGCGGCATGTAAACTGCTCGGCGTTTCAACTCGCTACTGTCTTCGTGGTGAACAAGCGGTTCAATCCGACAAGCAGCAAAAAGAGAAGAACTGGGTCAACGTCACCGTTCGTTCAGACCAATATAACGACGCTGTGGTGATCAACGGTATCGACTACGGCAGCACACCGGTAGAAGTAGTCTTACCTCGTGGTCAACATCAAGTCACCGTCACCAAAGATGGCTTTGAAACATACAACCGCGTGATCACGGTGAATACCAATGACACGGTTTGGGTGAAGTTGCGTCCCAACGGATAAACATGCACCCAATTCACAAAGATGAGCGAAAGCGCCATTTTGACCCTAAGTTATTAAAAGATAACTTAAGACAAAATGGCGTTTTCGTTTAGAATGGTCCAATTAGTTAATTTTTGATGTAGAAGAATGACAATGCGATTAGGTTTATCGACCCTTTTGCTGGCACTTTCACCTTGTGTTGTTGCTTCTTATGCGATGGCTGAAGAGGCGCCCACCTCGCTGATCCAAATTGATGATCAGTTGTTCACTAAGCACTCTGAACTCAGCGATGCAAAGAAAGCGCTCGATGAGCAAAATACGCAAGTAACGAATCAGCAAGCCGAGTTAACCCGTTTATCTCAACAAGCCAAAACCTTGGATGAGGCATTCAATAAAGCCAAAGAGACGCTTGAACGTGATTATCAACGCATGATTGATGATCCCGCGATTGACATCGCCACCTCTCAGCAGCGCTACCAAAGTGCGTGGGCAGACGTCAAACAGAACCAAAAGTCACGACTCGACGCCGAACAAAAGCTTGAAGAGTTGAAACAAGAGCAATTGGTGAGACAAGCAGCGGTGGATGCGCTACAGCAAACCATCCTTGGATTAGACAGTGACAAATTACGTGCTCGTGCCGATCGCCTAAAAGTGGAACTCAAAGTCCCAGCGAAACTCCCCATCAGTTTCACCAATCGTTGTCAGGCCGAATTGACGTTGGCGCAATGTGATACACAAACGCGCGAACTTGCCTTACAGAAAGCCGTCAAACAGTTTCGCGCTTCTATCGCAGAGCAAACCTCTGAAGCTAACCTGGTTCAGCGCAATCTCAATGCGGTCGCATTGAATATTCATGTGCTGCGACACAGTGTGTCAGAATCCGGCTTTTACGATGGTGTGCGCTATCGAACCATCATGGATGTGGAGCTCGAAGCTCGGCCTGCTGAAGCCGCCGCCTGTTCACTGCTCAACATCGATAAGCAATACTGCTTTGCACCGGGTACTCAGTTTGATGACACCGCCAACGTCGAACAAGAAGTGGCTTGGGTGACGCTGTCAGTACGCTCGAACTTGTTTAACGACAAGGTCACTATCGACGGTGTTCACTACGGCAGTACACCACTGGAAGTGATGCTTCCCGTCGGTTCACATCAAATTACGGTAACGAAAGAAGGCTACCGTCCATTTAACCAAACGCTCAGCGTCAACAAAGACCAAACCTTGCGCGCGACGCTAAATGAAATTGAAAACCCACTGAAAGCCGGCGACAAGTTCGCAGATGGCTTGCCCGGAGGCACTCGAGCGCCAGAAATGATCACCATTTTGCCGGGGCGCTACTTCATTGGTGAACACGCGTCTTATCAAGCGCACCTTGATCATGCTTTCGGGATTGGCGCGACGCCTGTTACAGTGACTCAGTTCTCTTCTTTTGTGGAACAGACCAACTATCAAACCGATGCTGAATTGCAAAATACTTGCACCGCCATCGTCAATGGTGAAGTCACCCCAGTTGCCAACAGCTACTGGCGTAACCCAGGGTTCAAGCAATACGCGAACTCACCTGTAGTGTGTGTCAGCCAGAATGATGCCAATGCATACGCCCGCTGGTTAACCAAGCAAACTGGCGCTCTGTACCGCTTGCCAACCGAAGAAGAGTGGGAAGTGGCCGCGAGAGCAGGCAGTCAAGATCGTTACTGGTGGGGAGATAAGTTTGTTCCCGGTCAAGCGAATACCGGCTGGAGTGGCACCCCTTGGGCAAACAAGAGCACGTCACCGGTCAGCGCCTTTAAGCCGAACCCACTCGGTTTGTATGACGCTGTGGGCAACGTATGGCAGTGGACAAACAGCGCTCGTCACATCGCCAAGGGTGGAGCTTGGAACTTTGCTCCGGATATGTCCGCCGCTCATCAGCAGCTTTATTTGTCCGACTCTACCGCCACCAACTATGTCGGTTTTCGAGTGGTACGAGACATTAACTAACGCTGAGCCACGTCTCTGTTGAGCTCGAGTAGCAATAAAAAATGCCACAATTGTGGCATTTTTTGTGTCTCTTACACTGAATGTTTTGTGTAGACGGCTACGGCGCCAAACGATCGACCAGCCAGTTGTCTTGCTGTTTCGAAAACAAGAAGCGATCATGCAGACGATGCTCACCCCCCTGCCAAAACTCGATGCTCTCTGGGCGAATGCGGTACCCCCCCCAAAAGCTGGGCACCGGAATTTCACCCTTTTCGAACTTCTTTTTTAGCTCTAGGTATTTACCTTCTAGGATGCCGCGTGCCGAAATACGGCTACTCTGCTTACTGGCAATGGCCGCAATTTGACTCTCTTTGGGTCTTGAAGAGAAGTATTTCATGTTCTCCACAACACTCAGCTTCTCCGCCACGCCAGTAACGTGCACTTGGCGCTCGAGTGGGTGCCAAGGAAAGTGGAGGCTGACTCTCGCATTGCCCTCAATGTGCTGAGCTTTGCGACTGCCTAAATTGGTGTAAAAGACAAACCCTTGTTGGTCGACATGCTTAAGCAACACAATGCGCTGAAAAGGTTGGCCGTTGGCATCTACTGTCGCGACGGTCATGGCGGTAGGGTCGGTGAGCTTGGCGTCTACCGCTTGCTTTAACCACAGATCAAATTGCTCAATCGGGTCCGCAGACAAATCTTTACGGCGCAGACCGCCTTTAGTGTACTCACGACGAATGTCTTCCAGTTCCATCTTTTCTCCTCATTGACCGCGACGATAAATTTTTGCTGATTGTGCGCCCATAAATCGTATAACTCAAGTGAAAC
>NZ_JCBDGX010000074.1:0-10574 GCF_059834345.1 Vibrio sp. R11-SG3-ISO3-SZ | reverse complement strand
CGCTGGTCTGAGAACTGCTATTGCAGCAGCTGAAGCAAATCCCGATTTAAACATCGCTTTGATTTCAAAAGTCTATCCTATGCGTTCCCACACGGTTGCTGCAGAAGGTGGATCAGCCGCAGTTATCAAGGATGAGGACAGCCTAGACAACCACTTCAACGATACCGTGGGTGGGGGTGACTGGCTTTGTGAACAGGATGTCGTTGAATACTTTGTTGAAAACGCCACGCGCGAAATGATCCAGATGGAGCAATGGGGTTGCCCGTGGAGTCGGAAAGAAAACGGCGAAGTCAACGTGCGCCGTTTTGGCGGTATGAAGGTCGAGCGAACCTGGTTTGCAGCGGATAAAACTGGCTTCCACATGCTGCACACCCTGTTCCAAACCTCGATGAAATACAACAACATCAACCGTTTTGATGAGTATTTTGTCGTTGACTTGTTGGTGGATGACGGTGAAGTGCAAGGTCTGATTGCCATTCATATGTCGGAAGGGGAACTGGTCACCATCAAAGCCAAGTCTGTGGTACTGGCCACGGGCGGTGCGGGTCGTGTGTATCACTGTAATACCAACGGCGGTATCGTGACAGGCGATGGCATGGCGATGGCGTATCGTCATGGTGTGCCACTGCGTGATATGGAGTTCGTGCAATACCACCCAACCGGTCTACCTGGTACCGGTATCCTCATGACCGAAGGTTGTCGTGGTGAAGGCGGGATCATCGTCAATAAAAACGGTTACCGCTACCTGCAAGATTACGGCATGGGACCAGAGACACCGGTGGGTCAGCCGAAGAACAAATACATGGAACTCGGGCCACGCGACAAAGTATCCCAAGCGTTCTGGCATGAGCAGCAAAAAGGCAACACCATCAAGCACCCACTCGGTGATGTGGTCCACCTTGATTTGCGCCACCTCGGTGAAGAGTACCTTCAAGAGCGCTTGCCGTTCATCTGTGAACTGGCCAAAGCCTACGTTAACGTCGACCCAGCCAAAGAGCCCATCCCAATTCGTCCAACGGTTCACTACACCATGGGCGGGATTGAAACCAATGGCCAGTGTGAAACACGCATCAAAGGCCTATTTGCGGTCGGTGAGTGTGCGTCTGTTGGTCTGCATGGCGCAAACCGCTTAGGTTCAAACTCCCTGGCTGAGTTTGTTGTGTTTGGCCGCGTGGCGGGCGAGCAAGCTGTGCAGCGCGCCGCCGAGTTCAAAGGTTGGAATGAAGCCGCGATTGACGCGCAAATCAAAGAGGTGGAAGCCCGTATTCAAGCCCTAATGAATCAAGAGGGTGACGAAAACTGGGCAGATATTCGCACGGAAATGGGCCACACCATGGAAGCGGGCTGCGGCATCTATCGTCAAGAAGATCTAATGCAAGCAACCATAGATAAAATCACCGAGCTCAAACAGCGCTACAAGCGTATTGGCATCAAGGACAAAGGTAAGGTGTTCAACACCGATCTGCTCTACGCCATCGAAGTGGGGTACGGCCTTGAAGTGGCGGAAGCCATGGTACATTCGGCGATTTTGCGTAAAGAGTCTCGCGGTGCCCACCAGCGTCTTGATGATGGCTGCACAGAGCGCGATGACGTGAACTTTCTTAAGCACTCCCTCGCCTTCTATCAAGCGGATGCAGCGCCAAGCATCGACTACAGTGATGTCACCATCACCAAGTCACAGCCGAAAGCACGCCTCTACGGTGAAGCCGCTGAAAAAGCCGCCGCACAAGAAGCCGCCGAGAAAAACGCAGAGGAGAAAGCCTAATGTCAGCCAACCGCATTCAAAAAGTCGACATTCTGCGTTATGACCCAGAAACCGACAACGAACCGCACTTTGAAACCTTCCAAGTGCCGTTTGATGAAACCATGTCCATCCTTGATGCAATTGGTTACGTCAAAGACAACTTAGACAAAGAGCTCTCTTACCGCTGGTCTTGCCGCATGGCGATTTGTGGCTCTTGCGGCATCATGGTCAATGGTGTGCCAAAACTGGCGTGTAAGAGCTTTCTGCGTGACTACCCAAATGGCGTCAAAATCGAGCCGTTGGCAAACTTCCCTATCGAAAAAGATTTGATTGTCGATATGACGCCATTCATTGAGCGTCTTGAAGCCATCAAGCCTTACATCATAGGAAACGACCGTAAACCCGAAGACGGCACTAACCTACAGACGCCTGAGCAAATGGCCAAATACAAGCAATTTGCTGGCTGCATCAACTGTGGTTTGTGTTACGCCGCCTGCCCTCAGTTTGGTCTTAATCCTGAGTTCATTGGCCCTGCGGCCCTCACCTTGGCGCATCGTTATAACCTCGACAGCCGCGACAACGGTAAGGCCGAGCGCATGGCGCTGATCAACGGTGACAATGGCGCATGGGGCTGTACCTTCGTCGGCTACTGCTCAGAAGTGTGTCCGAAGAGCGTGGATCCTGCGGCGGCGGTGAACCAAGGTAAAGTCGAATCCTCGATGGACTTCGTGATTGCCATGTTAAAGCCTGACGGCACACCTGCAAAAGAGGAGGCATAAGGATGAGTAACCGTAAACCTTACGTTCGTGAAGTGAAACGCACCTGGTGGAAAGATCATCCGTTTTACCGCTTCTACATGTTGCGTGAAGCAACGGTGTTGCCTTTGGTGCTGTTTACTCTGTTCCTCACCATCGGATTGGGTTCGCTGGTCAAAGGCCCAGAAGCGTGGCAAAGCTGGCTTGGCTTTATGGCAAACCCAGTGGTCATCGCCATCAACATTGTGGCGTTGGCTGGCAGTTTACTGCACGCCCAAACCTTCTTTAGCATGATGCCGCAAGTGATGCCGATTCGCTTAAAAGGCAAACCCGTTGATAAAAAGATCGTCGTTCTCACTCAGTGGGCAGCGGTGGCGTTTATCTCTCTCGTCGTCCTCGTGGTGGTGTAAGGAGCCGTAATCATGAATTCAAATTTCAACGTTAACAGAGCCCCTAAACGCAGTGATGAGCCAGTATGGTGGGGGCTATTTGGCGCTGGCGGCACCTGGTTCGCGATGATCACCCCTGTGACTATCTTAGTCTTAGGTGTGTTGGCCCCGCTGGGCATCATCAGCGCAGACGCATTGAGCTATGAGCGCGTGTCCGAGTTTGCCACCAGCATCATCGGTGCGCTGTTTATCATCGGCACACTGGCTCTACCCATGTGGCATGCCATGCACCGTGTCCATCACGGCATGCATGATCTTAAAATCCATGCGGGTGTCGTCGGCAAAATTGCCTGCTACTTCTTCGCAGCCCTTATCTCAGCGTTGGCGGTGATTTTTATCTTTATGATCTAAGCCTCCGTCTATTAAAAATAGAAAGCCCGCTCAACTGAGCGGGCTTTGTTTATCTTGTGCCTCGTTTGTGAGTGTCTATCGCACTTACAGAATAAAGCGGCTGAGATCTTCGTCTTCGACAAACTCACCCAAGCGCGCTTTCACGTATTGCGCATCAATCACCAACTTAGAGCCTGCCTTGTCGGTCGCTTCAAAGGAGATTTCATCCATCAAGCGCTCCATCACGGTGTGCAGACGGCGTGCACCGATGTTCTCGGTGGTTTCATTGACCGTCCATGCCGCTTCTGCAATCTGGGTGATGCCCTCTTCGGTGAACTCAATGTCAACGTCTTCGGTTTTCATCAACGCGCAGTATTGCTCGGTCAGTGATGCTTTGGGCTCCGTTAGGATGCGCTTAAAATCGTGGCTAGAGAGTGCCTCCAGCTCGACACGAATCGGTAGACGACCTTGTAGCTCTGGGATCAGATCCGATGGCTTCGCCACTTGGAAAGCGCCCGATGCAACAAACAGAATATGATCGGTTTTGACCATACCGTGTTTGGTCGAGACCGTGCTGCCTTCAATCAACGGCAGTAAGTCACGCTGTACGCCTTCACGAGATACATCTGGGCCAGAGCTTTCGCCGCGCTTACAGATTTTATCAATCTCATCGATAAACACGATGCCGTTGTTTTCGACGTTAAAGATCGCTTGTTCTTTGAGCTCTTCTTGATTGACCAGCTTCGCGGCTTCTTCTTCGGTCACCGCTTTGAACGCATCTTTAATTTTCAGCTTACGCTTCTTCTTAGTATCACCGGCTGAAGTTGGCGAACATGCCTTGAAGCTGATTGGTCATCTCCTCCATGCCAGGAGGCGCCATGATCTCGACGCCCATTTGCGGCGCAGCGACATCAATCTCAATCTCCTTGTCGTCAAGTTTGCCTTCACGGAGTTTTTTGCGGAACACTTGACGAGTATTCGACGAACTCTCGTCTTGCTGCTCATTCTGACCCCAAGCATCGCGTGCTGGCGGCAATAGCGCATCAAGAATGCGCTCCTCGGCTTGCTCCTCGGCGCGGAACTTCACTTTTTCCATCGCCTGTTGGTGCGTCATTTTGACCGCCACATCGGTCAAATCACGAATGATGGTCTCCACCTCTTTGCCCACGTAGCCCACTTCCGTGAACTTTGTGGCTTCAACTTTGATGAAGGGCGCATTGGCTAACTTGGCTAAGCGACGGGCAATTTCAGTTTTACCCACACCCGTTGGCCCTATCATCAGAATGTTCTTCGGTGTTACTTCGCTGCGCAAGCCTTCTTCTAGCTGCATACGACGCCAGCGGTTACGGAGCGCGATCGCCACAGAGCGTTTTGCGTTTTCTTGGCCAATGATGTGGCGATTCAGTTCGTGGACGATTTCGCGAGGAGTCATTTCAGACATAATTGAATTCCTTAAATGTAGTGACCACTATCTTGCTTTTTACTTCGCAGCGCTGTGCGGGATTTCTAGTTCTTCGATAGTGTGGTGATGGTTGGTGAACACACAGATATCACCCGCAATTTTGAGCGACTTTTCCGCGATGTCACGGGCGTCGAGTTCGGTGTTTTCGAGCAGCGCCGTCGCTGCCGCTTGCGCAAAGTTGCCCCCAGAACCAATCGCGATCAAATCGTTTTCTGGCTGCACCACATCACCATTACCGGTAATGATCAACGATGCCGTCTCATCAGCGACGGCCAACAAAGCTTCAAGCTTGCGCAGCGCACGGTCACTGCGCCAATCTTTGGCCAGCTCAACCGCCGCTTTGGTCAAATGACCTTGGTGCATTTGCAACTTACTTTCAAAACGTTCGAACAAGGTAAACGCGTCGGCAGTACCACCGGCAAATCCCGCAAGTACCTTGTTGTTGTACAAACGGCGAACTTTACGTGCGTTGCCTTTCATCACTGTGTTACCCAGCGATACTTGTCCATCACCAGCAATGACGACTTTGTTGTTACGACGTACGGATACAATGGTAGTCACGGTGGGGCCTCATACTTTATTCATTTGGATGTTAGTCTTTATATGAGGCTATGAAAAACAGAATTCAAGGGTAGAAAAGACATCGCCCCGACAAGAAGGCGGGGCGATGTTTTCACTTTGAACGCATTAGACGTCGGCGTTTATTGTGCTTCTTTCCAAATCGCACAAGGCTCGATTTTGGCGCGCTGTAACTTGTGCTTATCACGCTCTGCGTCACGCTTAAATTTGTATGGGCCAAGCACCACGCGATACCAACTGCTGTCTTCTTTTTTGCGAATTTTGCTGTTGATGCCTTGGAAAGCAATATCCAACTTACGCGCTTCAGCTTGCTGCGCGGTTTTGTACGCGCCGCACTGCATGATGTAGGGAATCTCAGACACCACCAGCTCTTTGGCTTTCACTTCCACTTCACGACTCGGCAACGACTCGACATAGTCCCATTTCTCTTCTGGCGGAGGAGGGAGAGTTTGGCTGCTTTTCGCTTTGGGTTTCGGGGTAGGCTTCGCGGGTTGAACCACCGGCGCAGGCGGCTCAGGGTCGCTACTGAGTAGATACAACCCATAACCGAACGCCGAGACCAAGACGATGGCCAACAAACCACTGCGCCACGGTTTCTTGCGGCGCGGGGCGGCTTTTTTAGTCGGCTTACGGCTACTGCCGCGCTTTACGTAATCTCTATTCGCCACAACTGATTATCAAACCATTTAATACAACTGCTCGCTATGTTAAAGCAGATTTGTGTGTGAGGACAGACCGGAATTGGAAGCGGCTCAGCAAAACTGGCCGCAAAGTGGCGCAGCCAGGGCGACCGGCGGCTCAATGACCGTTCAAGTCGTCTAGAGGACGCACGGCGGCGCGGCGCTATCTCGAATCACCAGTTCTGTTTCGAGCAGTCGAGAGCCGGCACGCACGTCGTGGCCACGGAGGATCTCAAGCATCATCAGCATCGCCTGACGCCCGATTTCATAACGCGGCTGAGAAATCGTCGTGAGTGGTGGATCGCAGTATTGCGCAAACTGAATGTCATCAAAACCCACAACCGATAGATCTTGTGGCACGCGAAGCCCAAGCTTTTTCGCTTCCTGAATCGCACCAATCGCCATCATATCATTGTGACAAAAAACCGCTGTCGGCGGCTCAGATAAGGCCAACAACTGACGAATCGCCTTCGCACCATCTTCAAATGTGAAGTTGCCTTCTGCGCAATAGTGTTCGTTCATCGTTAGGCCCGCGCGGCGCAACGCTTGTTGATAACCCTGGTGACGGAACTGACACAGTAGAGCACTCTCTGGCCCCGAAATCTGCGCGACACGGCGATGCCCCATCTGAGTCAGGTAGTTGACCGCTTCAAATGCGGAAGTGAGGTTATCAATATGCACGGTGGGCAACTCTAACTCAGGCGCAAATTCGCACGCCATGACCATCGGCGGCAGATTCTTTTGTTCTGCCTTGCTAACATCAAACGGTAAATCCGTACCGAGCAGCAGCATGCCATCGGCCTGCTTAGTGAATACCAAGTTCACAAAAGAGCTTTCACGCTTTCTTTGTTGGCCGCTGTCCCCAAGCAATACGATGTAACCGTGCTCCATAGCCGCATCTTCAATGCCACGAATGATTTCGGTGTAATAGGGATCGCAAATGTCTGGGATGATCGCGATGATGGTCTTTGATTCGTTTCTACGCAGATTGCGCGCCAGCGAGTTGGGTGAGTAGCCAGCTTCAAGCACCGCCTCTTCGACGCGTTTTCTCGTCGCAGAAGAGACTTTCTCGGGATTCATCAACGCCCGTGATACCGTCGCCGTCGACACTCCCGCAAGCTGGGCAACATCCTTCATTGTCGCCATAAGTTATTAACCCTCTTAATTAAAGATGTAGCGCTTTAGCCACCTAAACCTTGTTGCCTTGATCATAGCGTCTGGTGTGGTGATGACGGGGTCAATCCTGCACCGCTTATGATGATGGTAGGCTGATGCCCACTCTTATTGGCAGCGAAACGCAATCGTTTGGCTCTTGCCAAGGTTCGCTTCGCCTACCCCTTTCCAAACAACTAGTTTATTCATTTCGAAACAGAAAGTTACGGGATATTTAACAAAACCCGAACTATAAAAGAGAGCCAGATCACAAATAAATGAAAAAGAACGAAATCAGCTCACAGCGCCTATCGTCCCTGCCCTTATTTAAACTAATCGGCGTGTTAGCTCAAGTCTTGAGGCTCGATATCGACCGACCAACGGACCTTTTTCGCGCTCGGCAGCAACTCGATAGCCGGCTTAGCACTGGCCAGCAGCTTTTGCATTAACGAGCGCTGCTCGGTTTGCAGCAGTAATTGCCAACGGAACTTACCCGCACGTTTGGCAAGCGGGGCGGGTGTCGGGCCCAGCACCATGCAGCCGGAATCAAACAGAGGGTGGGATTCTAAAGTAAAGCGGACTTGGCGTAGGAACTCTTCCACCAGCTCAGATTGGTTCGCCTCCGCACGAAACAGCGTTAAAAACGAATACGGGGGCAACGCCGCCAGTTTTCGCTCTGCTAAGGCCACCTCAGCGAAGTCCCGATAACTCTTTTTCAACAGTGCTTGCAATAGGCTGTGCTCTGGGTGGTGGGTTTGCAACAACACTTCACCGGGTTTGCTGGCACGCCCCGCTCGGCCTGCCACCTGAATGAAGAGCTGGGCTAAACGCTCAGAGGCTCGAAAGTCGCTGCTGTAGAGTGAGCCATCGACATCCAACAGAGCCACCAGCGTCACATCCGGGAAATGGTGCCCTTTGGCGAGCATTTGCGTGCCGATCAGAATCTGATATTCACCGCGTCGAATGGCGCTTAACGCCTCTTCTAGGCTGCCTTTGCGCCGCGTGCTGTCGCGGTCAATACGAATGGTTTTCTGCTCTGGAAAGAGCGTATGCAGTTGTTTCTCTAGCTGCTCGGTTCCCACCCCAACAGTGACCAGTTGAGTGGAACCACACCCTTGGCACTGGTGGATCGTCGGCTGCTGAGAGCCACAGTGGTGACAGCGAATTTCGCTGCTGTGCTGATGGTAGGTGTAGTAGGCGTCGCAGCGCTTGCATTCCGCGATCCAGCCACATTCATGACACATCAGAGCCGGGGAAAAGCCGCGTCGATTTAAAAACAGCATCACCTGATTGCCTGCGTTGAGGTGCTTGCGCATTTGAGCGATCAGTGGCGCAGAGAGGCCCCCCTCTAAATAGAGCCCTTTGACGTCAATCACTTGATTGGTGGTGGGCACCGCACTGCCTGCTCGGCGAGACAAATGCAGATGATGATATTTGCCAGACAGCGCATTGTGCAGCGTTTCTAACGCGGGCGTTGCTGAACCAAGCACAATCGGGATCTGCTCTTTGTTGGCGCGCATGACCGCCACATCGCGCGCATGGTAGCGCAAGCTATCTTGCTGCTTGTAAGAGCTATCGTGCTCTTCATCGACAATAATAATGCCCAGATCAGCAAAAGGCGTCAGCAATGCAGATCGCGTCCCAATCACAATGCCGGCCACTTTATCGCGCGCGCACAACCAGGCATTGAGGCGCTCGGTGTCATTCAATCCAGAATGTACTACCTCAATCGGCACGTTAAAACGCTTTCGAAAGCGATTGATGGTTTGCGGCGTCAGACCGATTTCCGGCACCAACACCAAAGCCTGCTGACCCCGTTCGAGGACTGGCTTAATCATGTTGAGATATACCTCGGTTTTGCCTGAACCGGTCACCCCTTCGAGCAAAAAGCAGCCAAAACCGCTGAAACTGTTGACCGTCGCGATAGCGATTGCTTGCTCTTCATTCAGCTTTGGTTTCTCGACATCGGCTTCAATGTCAGTGCCCCACTTGGCAAAATGAGGCTTGCGCTCAATCGACTCAATCCAACCTTTGTCTGTCAACGTGCGCAGCACGCTTGTGCTGACCTCTTCATCAATAAAACGTTGGTGTGACGTCGGTCCGTGTTGCAGCATCTGCATCACTTTGGCTTGCTTAACCGCTCGGCCAAATCCATGCATCAATTGATCGCGTCCGGTTGGCGTCAGTTGCCATTCCACCACGGCGGTAAAGTCGGCCGGTTTTCCCTTACGCAGGGCGCTGGGCATCGCATTGGCTAAGGTGTCGCCAAGTGGATATTGGTAAAAGTGGCTGCACCAGTGCAACAAGGTATATAACGAGTCAGGCCAAACAGGTTGACTGTCGAGCACCTGCTTAATCGGCTTGATTTTGTCCATCGGCAGCGATGACTGCTGCACCAAGGCCGTCACGATACCGACTAAGGTTTGACGGCCAAAAGGCACAGACACGCGCCCACCAATCACTGGAAAAAGGTGTCCAGGGATTTGATAGTCAAACTGTTTATCTAGTGGTACGGGTAACGCGACTCGGGCGATGGTGGGTCTCATTCAGTCTTTCACTGCAGGTCGATGACGCGTTTAGTCTAAGGGAAAAGGCAGAGTGAGAAAAGCCAGCGCATCTCAGTGTCTGTATGAGGAGGCGCGGGTAACGCCACTTCGCGATAACATCCATGCGTCTCCCTCTCCTGCAGCGGCTAAAAAAGTAGCGATTTCTACCCCAAATCGGTTGATCCTAGGCGTACTATTCATTACTATATCGCGCCTTAGAGATATGGCTGCTCTGGCAGCGGTGTCCTAAATCCATTTTACATTAACTACGTGTGGTGTCCGGCTCTGAATCGGATAGCGACACGGCCTATATTGAGGTTACCCCATGAAAGCTGGAATCCACCCAGAATACAAAGCAGTAGCAGCAACTTGTTCTTGTGGCAACACATTTGAGTTCAAATCTACTCTAGACAAAGAATCAATCCACCTAGACGTATGTGACAAATGTCACCCATTCTACACTGGTAAGCAACGTATCGTTGATACTGGCGGCCGTGTAGATCGCTTTAACAAGCGTTTCGGTGCTCTATCAAGCGGTAAGAAGTAATTCCTTCTCGCGGATAGGAAAAAGGACGCTGCGGCGTCCTTTTTTGTTGCCAGAAATTTAGAGCAATTAACCTATTCACAGCAAAACCCGCAGTCATATCTCTTTCTATCTGGTCTAATCTCCAGTCGTTTCCCACATATTACCCTACTCGCTCGCATTCTGACCTAGGCAGCTTGACTCAGTTCCTCTAAAATGATTAACCCCCTTTGTGCTGAATCATTTTAACGAGTACCTATTTCTATGCCTGATGACCACCGTCAAGAACTCACCCCTGAAGAACAATTTCGCCAAAAAGCGCTCGACTACCATGCCTTTCCAAAACCAGGCAAG
>NZ_JCBDGX010000073.1:0-23407 GCF_059834345.1 Vibrio sp. R11-SG3-ISO3-SZ | reverse complement strand
GAAAAAGTACGCGGAAAAGCATCAGCTGCGCGACCAAAACCTCGGCACTGTGCTCTCTGGCGCCAACACCAACTTCCACGGTTTGCGTTACGTCTCTGAGCGCTGTGAGCTGGGCGAAAAACGAGAAGGCTTGCTCGCGGTAACCATACCTGAGCGACAAGGCGCGTTTTTTGAGTTTTGCAACCTGATCGGCGGTCGTGCCGTGACCGAGTTTAACTACCGCTACAACGACGACACCTTGGCCAATATTTTTGTTGGTGTGCGTCTGCAAGGCGGCCAAGAGGAACTCGACCACATCATTGCCGATCTGCGCGAAGGGGGCTATCCGGTGGTGGATCTCTCCGACGACGAGATGGCCAAACTGCATGTGCGCTACATGATTGGCGGCAAGCCGTCGAAACCGCTCAAGGAGCGCCTCTACAGTTTTGAGTTTCCGGAATACCCAGGGGCGCTACTGAAGTTTTTGTCCACGCTCGGTACGCACTGGAACATCAGCTTGTTTAACTATCGCAATCATGGCGCCGATTACGGTCGCGTGCTGTGTGGCTTTGAGTTAAGCGAAGACGATCTCTCTCGCTTTGGCGCGCACCTACGCGAGCTCGGCTATCAGTACAAAGACGAAACGGACAATCCGTCCTATCAGTTCTTCTTGTCCTGATCTCTCGATCATCAAAATCGATGGGAATGAATAGTGAGCCAGTCTTCGGACTGGCTTTGTTCTTACTGGTTTTTTCCTTTCATCCGCATCGCCTCTCAGTCCTCTCACCCGCTTGCTACTCTCCTTACCCATAGAGTAATGCGTGATGCGCATGAACATAATGCTAAAGTTTCATTTTAGTCATAGTGGTTTTGCGTCTACACTCAACACAGTTCTTACTATTGCTGCACCACTGTGGAGAGTTTTATGTTTAACGCACTGATCCTAAACCAAGAAGAAAAACGCACCATCGCATCGATTGAGCAAATTGACGAAAACCAACTGCCCGAAGGCGAGGTGTTGGTGGAGGTCGATTACTCATCATTGAACTACAAAGACGGTTTGGCGATCACGGGTAAAGGTAAAATCATCCGTCAGTTCCCTATGGTTCCCGGGATTGATTTAGCGGGCACCGTGGTGCGCTCTGACGACGCTCGTTACCAAGCGGGCGACCAGGTGGTGTTAACCGGCTGGGGCGTGGGTGAAAACCATTGGGGCGGCATGGCGCAACGTGCGCGCCTAAAAGCCGATTGGTTGGTTCCACTGCCACAAGGGCTAGATAGCAAGAAGGCGATGATGGTGGGCACCGCAGGCTTTACCGCGATGCTGTGTGTCCAAGCGCTGCTTGATGCGGGCATCAAACCGGAACAAGGTGAGATTCTTGTCACTGGTGCCAGCGGCGGTGTGGGCTCAGTGGCGGTGACGCTGCTGGCTGAGCTCGGCTACAGCGTCGCTGCGGTCACAGGGCGTGTTGAAAAAAATGGCCCCCTGCTTGAAAAGCTCGGTGCGAAACGCATCATCGATCGCGCAGAATTTGAAGAGCCTGCGCGCCCACTTGAAAAACAAATTTGGGCCGGCGCGGTTGATACTGTGGGTAGCAAGGTACTGGCAAAAGTGCTCGCGCAGATGGATTACAACGCCACCGTGGCCGCCTGTGGCCTTGCGGGGGGTTTTGATCTGCCAACGACCGTGATGCCGTTTATCTTACGTAATGTGCGTCTGCAAGGCGTTGACTCAGTCTCTTGCCCAACCGACAAGCGTATTCAGGCGTGGGAAAGCCTCACCAAGCTGCTACCTGAAAGTTACTTTGCGCAAGCGTGTAACGAAATTACCCTTGAGCAAGCGCCGCAATTTGCCGAGCAGATCACCAACGGCCAAGTGACGGGTCGTGTGGTCATCAAGCTGTAATTGCGCACATTTGACGAGACCTCTGCCATGCACTCGAGAGGGTGCATGGCATTAATCTAACCCCATATCTTCTATGCGCTTGGCGATGAGTCGTCCGCACTCTTCTTTGACAATCGCTCTTAGCCACTCTTGCGCCGGCGAATGTTCACAACGCGCATGCCAAATCATCGAGTAGTCAAACGACGTGAAGTGAAACGGCAAAGGTTTGATCACCAAGTCATAACGCTCCGCGACCAGATACGCCAAATCCGCTGGGACAGTAATGATCAGCGGCATGGTATCCACTATCGCTAGCGCAGCTTCTAAATGATACGCGCGCAGCACCATTTTTCGTTTGGGCAGATCCACCAGCGCTTGCTCTATCAAGGCGTTCACACCATCACTGATGGCAATCATCGCATTGGGGTAGTGCAGGTAGTCGTCGAGCCGCATCGTCTTCTCAGCCAATGGGTGCTGTTTAGACAGCAAACACAACACGCCCACTCTGCCGAGCACCTCACTGCGCAGCGGTTCAACGGGGCCTGTCGGTCGGCAAATGGCTAAATCTGCACCTTCATAAATCAGTTGATCGGCAAGTCGGTCATGCTGAAGCGGCTGAAAGTGAAACGACACGTTAGGCGCTTCTTGATAAATCCTCGGCAGAGCGAACGGCAAGATGGTTTGCATCGCGTAGTCGGTGGTGGCAATGGTGAAGGTTTGATCGCAGCGCTGCGGGTCAAAATCGAGCGGCGAAAGCAATTGCCGCAGTGATTCCAACGGCTCGCCGAGCGCGCGATCTATCTCCAACGCTTTTTCTGTCGGGATAAGCTGCTGACCTTGACGGGTAAACAAGGGATCGCCCAGTAAATCACGCAATCGCCCCAACACACGGCTCATGGCCGATTGACTCAAATTGAGCCGCTGCGCCGCTTTGCTCACGCTGCACTCTTCAATCAAGACTCGCAGTGCAACCAATAAATTGAGGTCGCGGCGATACACATCTTCTAGTTCCACAATGACCACTCTGGAGATAAGGTATTGTTAGTGTAACCGCTAAGAAAAAAAAATCCCGCCTTTCAGCGGGGAAGCCCAAGAAAACTGGGGGATAGTGTCGGAATGTATTTGGAGATGGGGTTAGGTCAACGCCACTAGGAAGGGAAGCGTTAACCTCTATGTTCGTCAGAGGCTTTTGAAAATCGGTGCATCTCTAACCAGATCCCTGTCACGCAGGCCACCATACCGAGCAAAGGCATGAAGGAAGCGTCCGCCGGGGCGCGTAACACAAGCGCGCAAAATGAGATCAAGCAAAGCACCGAGTAAATGGTCAATCGATCCAATGCGGTCAACATAAGCGCTCCTTACTGGTGTCAACTCAAGTCAGCGTATCCCTGCCTTGAGCTTTAAATGTTACCAAGTTGTTAACTAAGTTAAAACAAAATGATCCATTTGCCAAGTGCTTATTGAAGTTTTTTTCACCGCCAGTATTATCAAGCGCCTAATTGACCTGACAAAGAGCGCCCGATGACTATCGATACCACCCAGGCAACCCACACCTTAGAGGCAGAAGGACTTCGCTGTCCGGAGCCCGTTATGATGGTCAGGAAGACAATTCGAAACATGGACGATGGCGATGTATTACTGGTTACAGCGGATGACCCCTCGACCACCCGCGACATCCCGAGTTTTTGTCGTTTTATGGATCACCAGTTGCTGGCTGCGCAGACCGACGCTGTGCCATATCAATACTTGATTAAGAAAGGGGTCGCCTAAGATCTCGCCAACAACAACGATCTCGCAAACAAAAACGGCAGCCCATCTGGCTGCCGTTGTTGATTTGATTCTCTCAATTTCGGGTCGCTATTCGTCGTACTCCAAGCTGCGCACTTCTGCTTGCAGTTTTTGCAACTGCTTTTGCATCGCCCGCATCTCTTCATGCATTGGGATGATGTGCGCGACTCGAATCCAAGCCTCCACCGTGAGACCGGTTAATATAAACGAGCCGGCAACAATAGGCAGCCACATATCGGTCAGTGGTAGTGCCAATAAGCAAAGCGCCAAACCAAAAGTGAACAGATAACTTTGACTTTTCGGTGTGATACCCATGTAACGTGTCAGCATGCATTTGCCCTCTCGCTATCATCGACAACACTACGTTAACACGCACGCACAGTGGCAAATCAAACCTGGATCACGACTCAGGGCAAATGTTGCCTGTGTGACGCCGAGGCCATCATGGCCATAAGGCCGCGCCTAAAGCGAGCGCGACAAACAGCAGTGCGGTGACTTTACGAATCAAACCTAGCGGCATCTTGTGCGCAGAAAGCTTACCAATCACAACAACCGGCACGTTCGCCGCCAACATACCAATGGTGGTGCCTAAAATGACCCAAGTCAGCGCGTCAGCAAACTGGGCGCCAAGAATCGAGGTCGCAATTTGGGTTTTATCGCCAATCTCAGCAATAAAAAACGCAACAAAGCTCGCGACAAAAGGGCCGCGATTGGAAATGGATTCTTCATCATCGAGTTTATCGGGGATCAGCACCCAGCCAGCCATCGCCAAAAAGCTGGCAACAACGACCCACTTGAGTACCTCTGGCGAGAGGTAATCCGCAACAACCACACCGAGCCACGCCGCAAGGGCATGATTGGCGATGGTGGCAAAAAAGATCGCCGCTATAATCGGGATGGGTTTGCGATACCGACTGGCCAACAATAAAGACAATAATTGGGTTTTGTCGCCAATCTCAGCAAGGGCAACAGTAGTAATAGAAATGGCTAAAACGCTCACGACATGCTCATTGGGGCAGGATTATTATTTTTTACCATAGACAAACCTCGCGCCCCACCCCGGTTCACGATGTTTATCTAAGGTCTTGCTTAATTCATCGGGCGATGAATCTCGAGCGCCACGGTGATTTTGCACCGATTATGTTGACGGTCGAACCAAACAGAAGCCCTCTATTTGGTCAGCTACTCCCCAAAGATGGCGGCAATTCTATCCATCTCACTGAAAAATCTCAAGTCGCAAACGTGCGCATATACCCAAAGGGGCGTTCGGCGAGATTTCTCATAGAAATGCGACTTTAAGAAAAATTTGGTCATTAAGTCGATAAAATTCCATTAA
Organism: Vibrio sp. R11-SG3-ISO3-SZ; assembly: GCF_059834345.1. Classification (NCBI taxonomy): domain Bacteria; kingdom Pseudomonadati; phylum Pseudomonadota; class Gammaproteobacteria; order Vibrionales; family Vibrionaceae; genus Vibrio; species Vibrio sp. R11-SG3-ISO3-SZ. Next base: position 18,419 of record NZ_JCBDGX010000073.1, on the reverse strand, counting down.
AGGAGATTTTTCAGCGAGAATTTCTCCCGATTTGCTCTACTCGGACATCGAATATCTCGGTATACTTGATTGTTATTTTTTCTTCATTTAGACAGAACTTTCTCAGAGAATCGCGCGAATACTATGCAAAAATACGACATCAAAACCTTTCAAGGTATGATCCTCGCGCTGCAGGATTATTGGGCCCAACAAGGCTGTACCATTGTTCAACCACTCGACATGGAAGTAGGTGCAGGTACCTCTCACCCAATGACATGTTTGCGCGCCCTTGGCCCAGAGCCAATGTCAACCGCTTACGTTCAGCCTTCTCGTCGTCCTACCGATGGCCGTTACGGTGAAAACCCTAACCGTCTTCAGCACTACTACCAGTTCCAAGTGGCACTTAAGCCATCGCCAGACAACATTCAAGAGTTGTACCTAGGCTCACTGGAAGTGTTGGGTATCGACCCGCTAGTCCACGACATCCGTTTCGTTGAAGATAACTGGGAGAACCCAACGCTAGGCGCTTGGGGTCTAGGCTGGGAAGTTTGGCTAAACGGTATGGAAGTGACGCAGTTTACCTACTTCCAACAAGTGGGTGGCTTAGAGTGTAAACCGGTGACTGGTGAGATCACTTACGGTATCGAGCGTCTTGCTATGTACATCCAAGAAGTTGACTCCGTTTACGACCTAGTATGGAACGTCGCACCAGACGGCTCGAACGTGACGTACGGTGATATCTTCCACCAAAACGAAGTGGAGCAGTCAACGTACAACTTTGAGCACGCTGACGTCGATTTCTTATTTAGCTTCTTCGACCAGTGTGAAAAAGAGTCGAAAGAACTCCTTGAGCTAGAGAAACCTCTACCTCTACCCGCTTACGAGCGCATCTTGAAAGCGGCGCACGCTTTCAACCTGTTAGACGCACGCAAAGCCATCTCGGTCACCGAGCGCCAACGTTACATCCTTCGTATCCGCAACCTGACTAAATCTGTTGCAGAAGCCTACTACGCATCACGTGAAGCACTAGGCTTCCCAATGTGCCGTACCCAAGATGCAAAGAGCGAGGAGAAGTAATCATGGCGAAAGAATTTCTAATTGAACTGGGTACTGAAGAGCTACCACCAACGCAACTTCGCACCCTAGCGGAAGCGTTCGCAGCCAACTTCGAAGCTGAGCTAAAAGGCGCAGACTTATCACACCAAGGTGTGAAATGGTACGCCGCGCCTCGTCGTCTAGCCCTTAAGGTTTCAGCCCTAGCGGAAGGCCAAGCGGACAAAGTGGTTGAGAAGCGCGGTCCTGCAGTTTCTGTCGCATTCGATGCTGACGGTAACGCGACCAAAGCAGCACAAGGCTGGGCACGTGGTAACGGCATCACGGTTGAACAAGCTGACCGCCTAGTCACAGACAAAGGCGAATGGCTACTGTTCAAACAAGAAGTGAAAGGCCAAGCAACGTCTGACATCGTTGTTGACCTTGCAGCAAAAGCGCTGGCTAACCTACCTATCGCCAAGCCAATGCGTTGGGGTGACAAGACGACTCAGTTTATCCGCCCAGTTAAAACGCTGACTATGCTAATGGGCTCTGAGCTGATTGAAGGTGAGATCCTAGGTGTCGCATCCAGCCGCACACTCCGTGGTCACCGCTTCATGGGTGAGCAAGAGTTCACCATCGATTCTGCCGAGCAATACCCTGCTATCCTAGAAGAGCGCGGTAAAGTCATGGCCGACTTTGAGGCGCGTAAAGCGATCATCCTTGCTGACTCGCAAAAAGCAGCAGCAGCGGTTGGCGGTGTTGCTGACCTAGAAGATGATCTCGTTGAAGAAGTCACGTCTCTGGTTGAATGGCCAGTGGTTCTAACCGCGAAGTTTGAAGAAGAGTTCCTAAAAGTGCCTTCTGAAGCGCTGGTTTACACCATGAAAGGTGACCAGAAATACTTCCCTGTCTATGACGAGAACAAGAAGCTACTGCCTAACTTCATCTTCGTATCGAACATCGAATCGAAAGAGCCTCGCTACGTCATCGAAGGTAACGAGAAGGTGGTGCGTCCACGTCTGGCGGATGCCGAGTTCTTCTTTAACACTGACCGTAAGCGCCCGCTTATCGACCGTCTCCCTGAGCTAGAGCAAGCGATCTTCCAAAAGCAGCTTGGTACTATCAAAGACAAAACTGATCGCATCACTGAACTTGCTGGCTACATCGCTGAGCAGATCGATGCTGACGTTGAAAAATCGAAGCGTGCGGGTCTACTCGCGAAGTGTGACCTAATGACCTCTATGGTATTCGAATTTACCGATACTCAAGGCGTGATGGGTATGCACTACGCTACCCACGATGGTGAAGACGAGCAAGTGGCTCTAGCGCTTTACGAGCAGTACATGCCGCGTTTCGCCGGTGACGCCCTACCAAGCACAGGTATCTCATCTGCTGTCGCTATGGCTGACAAGCTCGATACCATTGTGGGTATCTTCGGTATTGGCCAAGCACCTAAAGGCAGCGACCCATTCGCACTGCGCCGCGCATCTCTAGGCGTGCTGCGTATTATCGTCGAAAACGGCTACAACCTAGACCTAACAGACCTTATCGCGAAAGCGCAGTCTCTATTTGGCGACAAACTAACCAACGCGAACGTTGCAGACGACGTTATCGACTTCATGCTGGGTCGTTTCAATGCATGGTACAAAGACCAAGGCTTCAGCGTGGACATCATCCAAGCGGTATTGGCGAATCGTCCAACCAAACCAGCAGACTTCGACCAACGCGTCAAAGCGGTCTCTCACTTCCGTGAGTTAGAAGCCGCGGAAGCACTCGCCGCAGCGAACAAACGTGTCGGTAACATCTTAGCGAAGTTCGATGGTGAGCTGGCCGCAGAGATCGATCTCGCTCTTCTACAAGAAGACGCAGAGAAAGCACTGGCAGAAAGCGTTGAAGTGATGACAGAAGCGCTCGAGCCTGCGTTCGCTACAGGCAACTACCAGGAAGCACTCAGCAAGCTAGCGGGTCTACGTGAGCCTGTGGATGCCTTCTTCGATAACGTCATGGTTATGGCCGATGACGAAGCGCTGAAGAAGAACCGTCTAACGCTACTGAACAACCTACGTAACTTGTTCTTGCAGATTGCCGACATTTCTCTTCTGCAGAAATAATCGCGCGTACGGATAGATGACACCAAGCCCAACTCAATGAGTTGGGCTTTTTTATGCCAACAAAACAGACCAGTTCTGCGCACTAAAATAGTGCTTTGCCTCACATTGCCATTGCTGTATGTTCAAGGATTACTCTATTGGTCAGCCACGCACTGATCAGCACACCCATTCAGTAAAGCAATAATCAGATCAAGGTTAGTGAGTCATGCAGTTCTCAAAGTTTGGTGAAAAATTCAATCAATATTCCGGCATTACGCAATTAATGGACGACCTCAATGATGGTCTACGCACACCCGGCGCCATCATGCTCGGTGGCGGTAACCCTGCGGCCATTCCCGCCATGATTGATTACTTTCACCAAGCCAGCCAAGAGATGCTGACCAGCGGCGAGTGGATTCAAGCGCTCGCCAATTATGATGGCCCACAAGGCAAAGATGCCTTCGTCAAAGCACTCGCTGCCCTGCTCAAAGAGACCTATGGCTGGGAGGTCAGTGAGAAGAACATCAGCTTAACCAATGGCAGTCAAAGCGGCTTTTTTTACCTGTTTAATTTGCTAGCAGGCACGCAGCCCGATGGCTCACACAAAAAGATTCTGCTGCCGTTAGCGCCTGAGTACATTGGCTATGGAGATGCGGGCATTGATGAGGATATTTTTGTCTCTTACCACCCGGAAATTGAGCAACTCGACAATCGCATGTTCAAATACCACGTCGATTTTGAGCAACTAAAGATCGATGACTCGATTGCCGCGATCTGCGCGTCTCGCCCGACCAACCCGACGGGCAATGTGCTGACCGATGAGGAGATCATCAAGCTCGATAAACTCGCGCGCGACAACCACATTCCGCTCATCATAGACAACGCTTACGGCGTGCCCTTCCCCAATATCATTTTTGAGGAGGTGACGCCCTTTTGGAATGAGAACACCATTCTCTGCATGAGTTTGTCCAAGTTAGGCTTACCTGGCGTGCGCTGTGGGATTGTGATTGCCAATGAAGCCATCACACAAGCGCTCACCAACATGAATGGCATTATCAGCCTAGCGCCAGGCAGTGTAGGGCCGGCGCTGGCTCACCATATGATTGAAAAAGGCGATCTTCTGCGCTTGAGTGAAGAGGTCATCAAGCCGTTTTATCAGCAGAAATCTCAGCGTGCGGTCGAACTGCTGCAAGAGGCGATTACCGATCCGCGCTTTCGTATTCACAAGCCAGAAGGGGCGATTTTCCTCTGGCTCTGGTTTGATGCACTGCCTATCACCACCATGGAACTCTACCAACGTTTGAAAGCACGCGGGGTGTTGATTGTTCCTGGTGAGTACTTCTTTATCGGCCAAGAAGATGAGTGGGATCATGCGCACCAGTGCCTGCGAATGAACTATGTACAAGACGACGAGATGATGCAACAAGGCATCCAAATCATCGCGGAAGAAGTGCAAAAAGCCTACCAGCAGGGCTAATTGCCCTAACATTACCAAGCATAAAAAAGAGCGCCGATTGGCGCTCTTTCACTATTTATACCCGCATTTTATATCCGCAGCATAGCGGCGCACAGGCTCGCTTATTTGTTTTCCAGCAACTGGCTTGAGTTGATGGCAATTTTACGCGGTTGCATCGCTTCAGGGATTTCACGCTCGAGATCAACGTGCAGCAAGCCATTTTCCATACTCGCGCCGGTGACTTTCACATAGTCGGCCAACTGGAACTTGCGCTCAAAGTCACGCTCAGCAATGCCTTGGTAAATATAGTTCTTACCCTCTTCCTCTTTACGCTCACCTTTAACAATTAAGGTGTTCTCTTTTTGCGTCAGTTCAAGCTGCTCTTCAGCAAAGCCTGCCACTGCCATGGTGATACGGTAGTGGTTTTCATCTTTCTGTTCGATGTTATACGGAGGGTAACCGCCGGAGCTGTTTTTCGTGCTGTTGGCTTCCATCATATTAAGAAGACGGTCAAAACCAATCGCGTTGCGGTATAAAGGAGTGAAATCTACAGTTCTCATCATACTATCCTCTTGATTAAGCAATAGTCTTAGTCGTGACTGTGTAGGGACGATGATTAACTCGCCCCCTAGCGACTAAGGGATTCGTTCACTATTCCTCTGGCTGCCTCTATAGGGCCAGCACGTAGGACATAGAAACAAACTCAGTGTTAACGTGTGCTGTTAAGGCCATCCTCATAGGAGCGATACCTCTTCAGCGAGTCCAGAAGGTCTGTTTCTTCTCATCGGAGCAAGACAGCTTCCCTCTTCAACAATAGATATAGGGATCGGCCAAAATGGTTTCAAGAGGAGAGAGTAAAAAAGTTTCTAGTTCCTAGTTCCTAGTTCCTAGAGTGGGACAATGTATTGGATTGAAATGGAAAATAGAAACCAATAAAAAAGCGCAGATCGTTCGATCTGCGCTTTTTCAAATTCTAGAAACTCGCTTCTAGAAACTAGGAACTTTACACATCCAAGTTCGCTACTTTCAACGCGTTCTCTTCGATAAAGTGACGACGAGGCTCAACCTGATCACCCATCAATGTCGTGAAGAGCTGATCGGCTCCAACGGCATCTTCGATGGTCACTTGCATCATGCGACGCGTTTCTGGGTCCATGGTGGTTTCCCAAAGCTGATCCGGGTTCATCTCACCCAGACCTTTGTATCGCTGTGTGCTCAATCCGCGGCGAGACTCTTTGATCAGCCACTCTAGCGCTTCGACAAAGCTGCTCACAGGCTGAGTGCGTTCACCACGTTTGATGTACGCGCCCTCTTCAATAAGGCCATTCAGCGCTTCAGAAAGCTCGCCCAACTTGGCAAACTCTTTCGAGTTGATCAAATCGATGCTCAGTGCGTATTCGTGTCTTACGCCATGTGTGCGCACGATGATTTTCGGCAAGTTCAAGCCGAGCTCAGCATGCTGCTCTACTTCATATTGGTACTGACTTGCGCCTACTTCTTTAGCGTTCAACTGCTCAACCAAAGTCTTGGTCCAAGCCTCTACCACAGCAGCGTCATGACACTGCTCTGCGGTCAAACGTGGCACGTAAATCAACTCATGAATCAAGGCGTGCGGGTAACGGCGGCTCATACGATCCACCAGCTTGATGCCAGCATTGTATTGCTGAACCAGCTTCTCTAGAGATTCACCCGCCAACGCTGGCGCGTCCGCGTTGACGTGCAGCGCTGCGTTGTCCAAGGCCAAAGAGACTTGGTACTGGTTCATCGCTTCTTCATCTTTGATGTACTGCTCTTGCTTACCCTTCTTCACTTTGTACAGCGGTGGCTGAGCAATGTAGACGTAACCACGCTCAATCAGCTCAGGCATTTGACGGTAGAAGAAGGTCAACAGTAGCGTACGGATGTGCGAACCATCGACGTCCGCATCGGTCATGATGATGATGTTGTGGTAACGCAGTTTGTCTGGGTTGTATTCGTCACGACCAATACCACAGCCAAGCGCCGTAATCAGCGTCGCCACCTCTTGAGAAGAGAGCATCTTGTCGAAACGCGCTTTCTCTACGTTCAGGATTTTACCTTTCAGAGGAAGAATCGCTTGGTTCTTACGGTTACGGCCTTGTTTTGCGGATCCGCCTGCCGAGTCACCCTCCACTATGTAGAGTTCAGACAGTGCTGGATCTTTTTCCTGACAGTCCGCCAATTTACCTGGCAGACCAGCAAGGTCTAGGGCGCCTTTACGGCGAGTCATCTCACGTGCTTTACGCGCCGCATCACGAGCACGTGCTGCATCAATGATCTTGGTACAAACGATTTTTGCTTCTGTTGGATGCTCAACAAGGAACTCTGACAGTTTCTCGCCCATGGCAGACTCAACCGCAGATTTCACTTCAGAAGAAACCAGCTTGTCTTTGGTTTGGCTTGAGAACTTGGGATCAGGTACTTTCACCGAGATAACCGCGGTGAGACCTTCACGCGCATCATCACCAGACGTTGCGGTTTTCGCTTTCTTCGAGAAGCCTTCTTTGTCCATGAACGAGTTCAAGGTACGCGTCAATGCCGCACGGAAACCGGCAAGGTGAGTACCACCATCACGTTGTGGAATATTGTTGGTGAAACAGAAGATATTCTCTTGGTAACCATCATTCCACTGCATCGCCACTTCGACTGCGATGCCATCTTCACGTTCTGAGTTGAAATGGAATACTTTCTCAATAATTGGAGTTTTGTTGGTGTTCAAGTGATCGACAAAGGCTTGAATACCCCCTTCGTACATGAAGTGATCTTGTTTGTCTTCTTCACGCTCATCACGTAACTTGATCGAAACACCAGAGTTTAGGAAAGAGAGCTCACGCAAACGCTTTGCAAGAATGTCGTAATGGAACTCAGTGTTAGAGAACGTCTCTTCACTCGGCCAAAAACGAATTTCTGTGCCCGTTTTTTCTGTCTCACCAATCACAGCCAGTGGCGCTTGAGGTTCACCATGGTGATAAGTTTGAGTGTGAATTTTTCCACCGCGATGGATTGTCAGCGTCACTTTCTTAGACAACGCGTTCACCACCGACACGCCCACACCGTGCAGACCACCCGATACTTTGTACGAGTTGTCATCAAATTTACCGCCTGCGTGAAGCACGGTCATGATCACTTCTGCCGCCGAGACTTTCTCTTCCGGGTGAAGCTCTGTTGGGATACCACGGCCATCATCGTTGACAGAGACAGAGTTATCCTCATGAATGGTCACCACGATGTCTTTACAGTGACCCGCCAACGCTTCATCAATTGAGTTATCTACCACCTCAAAGACCATGTGGTGCAGACCGGTGCCATCATCCGTGTCGCCGATGTACATACCCGGACGCTTACGAACCGCATCCAGACCCTTTAGTACTTTAATACTCGATGAATCGTAATTTTCAGCCATGAGTTATCTTCCGCTATATATTTTGCTCTATTGTGCCATGTTCCACATGGAACATCCTGCCATTTTCATCACGCATGTCGCTGATTTGGCTTTCAGTAATAGAGCTGACAAAAACTTGAGCCCCCGTCTGTTTCAAGCAATCGGCAAGACGCTTGCGACGTTGACTGTCTAATTCAGAGGCAAAGTCATCTATCAAGTAGATGCATTGCTTGCCCGTCATCTCAGTCAGATGTTGGCCTTGTGCTACGCGTAGCGCGCACACCATCAACTTTAACTGACCCCGAGACAGGACATCTTCCACTGGCGTACCATTTACCTTAATGCGTAAATCCGCCTTGTTTGGGCCACTGAAGGTGTAACCCAGCGCCTGGTCGCGCTCAAAGTGGCTCTCGAGAATCGCTTGGTATGGCGTCTCTTTGTCCCAACCACGATAGTACTTGAGCGAGATATCAAACTCAGGCAAAAATGCCCGGCATATCTCTTCGGCTTTGTGCGTCAATTGCTCAACGTACTCACCTCGCCAACGACTGATGTTTTCCGCCAGTGTCGCCATCTCTTGATCCCAATAACTGAGCTCTCGATAGCTACGCGCCGTTTTCAGCAGTGCGTTGCGCTGTTTGTTTAGGCGCTTAAAACGCCCCCATGCATCATAAAAGGCCGATTCGGTATGAAATACGCCCCAATCAATAAATGCACGGCGATGTTTCGGCCCATCGGTCAACAGATCAAACCCTTCAGGATGAATCAGTTGCAGTGGTAACACTTGCGCCAACTGGGCTAACTTTTGCCCAGATTGACCGCCTATTTTAACCTCTGTTGAGCCATCACGCTGCTTATTAATGCCAATGGGTAGCTCAAATTGATCCGAGTTCAAAAAACGACCGTGAACAAACAGCTCATCATGGTCATTTTGAATCACTCGCCCGGTCAAACTGCTTTTGAATGACCGACCGTGGCCCAGTAAATAGATGGCTTCCAGGACACTGGTTTTCCCGCTGCCGTTCGGGCCAATAAGAAAGTTAAAGCCTGATGATAACGAGATATCACAGGCTTTGATATTGCGAAATTGCTTAATAACAAGACGAGAGAGCGGCATGCTAGAGTCGGATCGGCATCACCACGTACATGGCACTGTCATCGATGCTGTTCTCAATTAACGCACTGGCGTTGGCATCAGACATTGAGACTCTCACGGTCTCGCAGCGCAGCGTATTAAGCACATCCAGCACATAGCTGACGTTAAAGCCAATCTCAATCGGCTCGCCGTCAAAGTGCACATCGAGCATCTCTTCCGCTTCTTCTTGCTCTGGGTTGTTGGCGGTAATGCGCATTTCGCTGCCATCGAGGTTAACGCGCACGCCACGAAACTTCTCATTCGAGAGGATCGCCGCACGCGAGAACGCTTGGCGCAGCTCATCGCAGCCCGCTTCCAATGTTTTGGTGGTGCTTTGTGGCATCACGCGGCGGTAGTCAGGGAAACGACCGTCCACCAGCTTAGAGGTAAAGACGTAATTGTTGACCTCAGCGCGCAGGTTTGAGCTACCAATTTGCAACACCACAGGTTGCTCTGGCGCATCCAGCAACTTGACTAATTCCAGCACCCCTTTACGCGGCACGATGATCTGCTTTTTGGCAAACTCACCGACCAGCGGAGTTTGCGCGACCGCCATACGGTGACCATCGGTGGCCACGCTGCGCAGCGTGGTGTCTTCAATCTCAAACAACATGCCATTGAGGTAGTAACGCACGTCTTGGTTCGCCATCGAAAACTGCGTTTTTTCTACTAGCCCACGCAGTTCACTTTGCGTCAGGGAGAGTTCGACTTCACTCTGCCAATCTTCAATGTTTGGAAAATCGCTGGCTGGCAGTGTAGAGAGAGAGAAACGACTACGACCAGAGCGCAGTTGCACGCGATCGCCCTCTAAAACAAAGGTGATCACCGCGTCATCAGGCAGTCCACGGCAAATATCAAGAAACTTACGCGACGGGACAGTCACGCTGCCCGCTTCAAATTCACCTTCAAGCTGCACACGGCTGACCAGCTCGACTTCTAAATCCGTCGCCGTCAACGTCAGTTGGTTGTCCACTACTTTGATCAATAAGTTACCAAGGATTGGTAGAGTGGCACGGCCACCTAACGCCCCTGAGACTTGCTGCAGTGGTTTCAGCAGATGACTACGTTGAATGGAAAATTTCATAGCACGCTCTTAAAGAAATCTTGTTGTTGGCGAAGAGAACAAACATGGCCACGATAAGGGATTGAGCCCTACCTTGGCCATGAATATAAACCGTTAGAATAGCGCGATTTACGAAGAAAGAGTACGGATTAAGTTGGAGTAATCCTCTTTAATATCGTGACTCTCTTCACGCAGTTGTTCAATCTTACGACACGCATGAAGTACGGTCGTATGATCGCGGCCACCAAAGGCATCGCCAATCTCTGGCAAGCTGTGGTTGGTCAGCTCTTTAGCCAGCGCCATCGCCAATTGACGAGGTCGCGCAACCGAACGAGAGCGGCGCTTCGAGAGCAGATCCGCCACTTTGATTTTGTAGTATTCCGCGACCGTTTTTTGAATATTGTCGATGGTGACCAGCTTTTCTTGTAAGGCAAGCAGATCACGCAGAGCTTCACGCACAAAATCGATCGTAATAGGACGACCCGTAAAGTTGGCGTTCGCAATCACCCGATTGAGCGCCCCTTCAAGCTCACGAACGTTGGAGCGCAGGCGCTTAGCAATAAAGAACGCCACTTCATCGGCCAGATGGATTTGGTGATCTTCCGCTTTTTTCATCAAGATGGCGACGCGCGTTTCAAGCTCAGGTGGCTCAATGGCGACCGTCAATCCCCAACCGAAGCGGGATTTCAGGCGATCTTCTACGCCGTTGATCTCTTTCGGGTAGCGATCCGAGGTCAAGATGATCTGCTGATTGCCCTCAAGCAAGGCGTTGAAGGTATGGAAGAACTCTTCTTGTGAACGCTCTTTGTTGGCAAAAAACTGAATGTCATCGATCAAGAGGGCATCCACACTGCGGTAGTAACGTTTGAACTCTTCAATCGCGTTGTTTTGCAGCGCTTTCACCATATCTTGCACAAAACGCTCTGAGTGCATGTAAACCACTTTCGCGTTGGGTTTGTTGTCGACAATCGCATTGCCCACGGCGTGCAGCAAGTGGGTTTTACCCAAACCGGTGCCGCCATACAGAAAGAGCGGGTTGTAAGCCGCGCCTGGGTTGTCCGACACCTGACGTGCCGCCGCCAAGCCCAATTGGTTCGATTTACCTTCAACAAAGTTGTTGAACTTATGCTTGGGGTTCACATTGGAGCGGTGGTTGATGTCTGCCATCGCTTGCGGGTCATCATCCCAGGTTTTATGCACAGGCTTACGCGCTTGCAATTGTGCCGGGGCTGACGATTCCGCCGCCACATCGGCCGGGGTGCGTTTGGGTGCAGGTGCCTGCGCTTGCACAGGGCGACTGCCCACCTCAAAACGTAAATGAGGAATATCGTTACCACAATATTCCTGCAAAAGACGGGTGATGCTGTTGAGGTATTTATCGCGAACCCAATCAAGGACAAAACGGTTGGGCGCAAATAAAGTGAGAGTATTGTCGTTGAGCTCAGCTTGCAAAGGACGGACCCACATGCTGAATTCAGTTGCTGGAAGCTCTTCTTGAAGCTGTTGCAAACATTGCAACCAAAGCGAAGATGACACGATGCCCTCACTCGTAATTCTATGATCGGAAAAGACTGGCAATTTTACCTGTTGATAACCGAGATCGCCAGCGATTGATCGAGGATCCAGTGAATAAGATCGAAGTTATTCACAATATTTCTGCCATTATTGGTGAGATCATCACACCCTGCCCCATTTTTACCCACACATTGATCCACAATGGCGCAATGATCGCAGGATCGTAGATCTGGTGATAACTCTGTGAATGAATAGTTTCACAGCGATCATATTTTGCGGATCTCGGCGCCAGAAGTCGCCCCAACCCCATCAATAGAGCGTCAATGATTATCCACAGCTATAATCTTATTCCGCATCCATCTAGATTATGGCAACTTGTTATTTATCTAAATGACAAGGATGACAGTAGTATTTCTCCCTATAAATTTTAGGAGTTGTAAAATGAAAAACTGGATTAAAGCGGCTGTTGCCGTTATCGCACTTTCTGCTGCCACCGTTCAAGCTGCGACTGAGGTCAAAGTGGGTATGTCTGGCCGTTACTTCCCGTTCACCTTCGTTGAGCAAGACAAGCTGCAAGGCTTTGAAGTGGATCTATGGGATGAGATTGGCAAACGTAACGACTATCAAGTGGAATACGTGACCGCCAACTTCTCAGGTCTGTTTGGTCTGTTAGAGACGGGCCGCATCGACACCATCTCAAACCAGATCACCATGACAGAAGCGCGCCAAGCGAAATACCTGTTTGCTGACCCATACGTCGTAGATGGTGCGCAAATCACCGTGCGTAAAGGTAACGACGACATCCAAGGCGTGGAAGATCTCGCAGGTAAAACCGTTGCGGTGAACCTAGGTTCAAACTTTGAGCAACTGCTACGCAGCTACGACAAAGACGGCAAAATCAACATCAAAACCTACGACACAGGTATCGAACACGATGTGGCACTAGGCCGCGCGGATGCGTTTGTTATGGACCGTCTCTCTGCACTTGAGCTGATCAAAAAAACGGGCCTACCGCTACAATTAGCCGGTCAGCCGTTTGAAACCATTCAAAACGCATGGCCATTTGTGAACAATGAGAACGGCCAAAAACTGCAAGCAGAAGTGAACAAAGCACTGGCAGAAATGCGTGCTGACGGTACACTAGAGCAAATTTCTCAAAAGTGGTTTGGCGCTGACATTACTCAGTAATCGGCTCCGCCTCCATAAATCCGTTTCGGATTGACGAAAAAACCCACTGCTCTCTTGCTTGCAGTGGGTTTTGTTTTTCTCGCCTTAGTCATTGGGATACGTAATGGGATTCGACTTTAATTACATGCTCAACCTGATGCCAATACTGCTCAAGTACCTTGGCACCACCATGGAAATGGCCACTTGGGGTTTGGTGTTTTCACTAATTTTAGCCGTGATATTGGCCAATATTCGCGTATTTCGCGTCCCAGTGCTCGATCAGTTGAGTCAGCTCTATATCAGCTTCTTCCGTGGTACGCCGCTGTTGGTGCAGCTGTTTCTTCTTTATTATGGCCTGCCACAAATTTTTCCTTTATTGGTGGGACTCGATGCCTTTAGCGCCGCAGTGATTGGCTTAACGCTCCACTTTGCCGCCTATATGGCAGAGAGCATTCGCGCCGCCATCATCGGCATCGATCGCAGCCAAATGGAGGCGAGCTTGTCGGTGGGTATGACGACACCTCAAGCCATGCGCCGCATTATTTTGCCGCAAGCAACGCGCGTAGCGCTGCCATCGCTGATGAACTACTTTATCGACATGATCAAATCGACCTCGCTTGCTTTTACCCTTGGCGTGGCCGAGATCATGGCCAAAGCGCAGATGGAAGCGTCATCCAGTTTTCGTTTTTTCGAAGCGTTTTTGGCGGTTGCGCTGATTTACTGGGGCGTGGTGGTCATTTTGACCCGCGTGCAGATTTGGGCAGAAGCGAAACTCAATAAGGCGTACGTACGATGATTACATTGACCAATATTCATAAGCGCTTTGGTGACAGCGAAGTACTCAAAGGGATTGATCTCAACATCAAACAGGGCGAAATCATCGTAATCATCGGCTCAAGTGGTACCGGCAAATCGACGCTGCTGCGCTGTGTAAACTTCCTGGAGAATGCCGATCAAGGCACCATCACCATTGATGATGTTACGGTCGACAGTGCCAAACACACCAAATCGGACGTGTTAGCCCTAAGGCGCAAAACCGGCTTTGTGTTTCAAAACTACGCGCTGTTTGCCCATATGACCGCCAGACAAAACATTGCCGAAGGGCTGATTACCGTACGTGGCTGGAAAAAAGAGCAAGCGCTGGCTCGCGCGCAGCAAATCCTCGACGATATTGGCCTTAGTGACAAAGGCGACAGCTACCCAGCGGCCCTCTCTGGTGGTCAGCAGCAACGGGTCGGCATTGGTCGAGCGATGGCGCTGCAACCGGAACTGCTGCTGTTTGATGAACCCACCTCAGCCTTAGACCCAGAATGGGTGGGTGAGGTACTGCAACTGATGAAAGATCTCGCCACTAAACACCAAACCATGCTGGTGGTCACTCATGAAATGCAGTTTGCAAAAGAAGTGGCGGATCGCGTGATCTTTATGGCTGAAGGCCATATTGTTGAGCAGGGATCGCCAGATGAACTCTTCAATCACCCACAAGATCCAAGGCTGAAGAAGTTCTTAAGACAGGTAGGCGCTGAGTAACTATCGCTGAAAGGGATCACCGGTAAACAGCGACAAGGATCGCCGATAAGGATCCTTTGATCCTTGAGATTTTGCTCACACTACGTATAATCCCCCGGCGCGGAATTTCATCATTGACTCTTAATGTGACAGTGATTACAATTCCGCCTCTTTGTTGAGAGGCGTCGGTTTGTCCTCCTTATCTTAATAAAGAAGACGCTTTGACCCACGCCGGGTTAACATCGACCTAAAACTACTGATCAGTAAAGGTAATTATCATGAAACGCACTTTTCAACCTACAGTTCTAAAGCGCAAGCGTACTCACGGCTTCCGTGCTCGCATGGCAACTAAGAACGGTCGTAAAGTAATTAATGCACGTCGTGCTAAAGGCCGTGCGCGCCTGTCAAAATAATTTTTTATTTTGAATACGTACGCGTTCAATCGGGAGTTACGTTTGTTAACTCCCGAGCATTATCAAAATGTCTTCCAGCAAGCTCACCGAGCTGGCTCACCTCATTTCACCATCATTGCCCGTAACAATACCCTTTCCCATCCAAGACTGGGACTTGCGGTACCTAAAAAGCAAATCAAAACTGCCGTTGGCCGTAATCGCTTTAAACGCCTTGCTCGCGAAAGTTTTCGTAACAAACAACACCAACTTCCTAATAAAGATTTTGTTGTTATTGCCAAGAAAAGCGCGCAAGATCTCAGCAATGATGAAATTTTCGCCCTGTTTGATAAATTATGGCAGCGTCTGTCTCGCCCTTCACGTGGCTAGCCATCGGGCTGGTCCGTCTCTATCAAGGCCTGATTAGTCCTCTTATTGGGCCGCGCTGTCGTTTTACTCCAACCTGTTCTACCTATGCCATTGAAGCGTTGAAAGCTCACGGTTTTGTAAAAGGGTGTTGGTTATCAAGCAAACGTCTATTAAAATGCCACCCTTTGAATGAAGGTGGCTATGACCCCGTTCCACCAGCCCAAACACAAGACAGAGATAAATAACGATGGATTCTCAACGTAATATCCTGTTAATCGCGCTAGCACTGGTTTCTTTCCTCTTGTTCCAACAATGGCAAGTCGCAAAGAACCCAGCACCGCAGCCGGTTGAGCAGGCACAATCAAGCAGTACTTTACCTGCACCATCTTTTGCAGATGAGCTTGATCCCGCACCGTCACAACAAGCTTCAGCAAAAACCATCACCGTAACCACTGACGTTTTGACGTTAACCATTGATACGGTAGGTGGTGATGTGGTTCATGCAGACCTAAACCAGTACTCCGCTGAACTTGATTCCGCCGATCCATTCGTTCTTCTCAAAAACGAAGCGGGCCACCAGTTCATCGCTCAAAGTGGCCTTGTTGGCCCACAGGGCATTGACCTAAGCAGCTCGAATCGTCCGCAATACGCCGTTGATGCCGACAGCTTTACCTTGACAGAAGGTCAAGATGAGCTACGCATTCCAATGACGTACGCGGCCAACGGTCTTGAATACACCAAAACCTACATCCTAAAGCGTGACAGCTACGCAGTGGATGTCGAATTTGATGTTCGTAACCTATCAGGTAACAACGCGACCTTTGGTATGTACGCGCATCTTCGTCAAAACCTGATGGACGATGGTGGCAGCATCACTATGCCAACTTACCGTGGCGGTGCGTACTCCAGTGACGACACCCGTTACAAAAAGTACAGCTTCGATGATATGCAAAGCCGTAATCTGTCGATTACCTTACCGAATGGTCAAGGTTGGGCAGCGATGATCCAACACTACTTTGCGAGTGCATGGATCCCACGAAACGAACCTGGCACCAATCTGTACACTCGCGTGATCGGTAATATGGGCGACATCGGCGTTCGCATGCCAAACAAAACCATCGCTGATGGTGAGTCTGCGCAATTCAACGCCACGCTGTGGGTGGGGCCAAAACTGCAAGACGCGATGGCAGAAACGGCACCTAACCTAGACTTGGTGGTCGATTACGGTTGGCTATGGTTCATCGCTAAACCACTGCACACTTTGCTCTCTTTCATTCAGAGCTTTGCGGTGAACTGGGGTGTCTCTATCATGATCCTCACGTTCATTGTCCGTGGTGCCATGTACCCACTGACCAAAGCCCAATACACCTCAATGGCGAAAATGCGTATGCTTCAGCCTAAGCTGCAAGCTATGCGTGAGCGTATCGGTGATGACCGTCAGCGCATGAGCCAAGAGATGATGGAGCTGTATAAGAAAGAGAAAGTGAACCCGCTGGGTGGCTGTCTACCGCTTATTCTCCAGATGCCGATCTTCATCGCCCTCTACTGGGCATTGATGGAATCGGTCGAGCTTCGTCACTCGCCGTTCTTCGGTTGGATTCACGACCTCTCTGCGCAAGACCCATACTACATCTTGCCACTACTGATGGGTGCGTCGATGTTCCTCATCCAGAAGATGAGCCCAACCACAGTGACAGACCCAATGCAGCAGAAGATCATGACCTTTATGCCGGTGATGTTTACCTTCTTCTTCCTGTTCTTCCCGTCTGGCCTAGTACTTTACTGGTTGGTTTCGAACGTGGTAACACTTATCCAGCAAACGCTCATTTACAAGGCGCTGGAGAAAAAAGGCTTACATTCGAAGTAACAGCTAAGCATCATCAAAAGGCGGCCAAAAGGTCGCCTTTTTGTTTTGCGCTGTTTACAATTTGCTGACGACCATTGCGCCATACAGATTCAGCGCCTAATTCGCTGTTTATTGACCATAGAGATAATCTTATGACCACAGAGACCATCGTAGCCCAAGCCACCGCCCCAGGCCGAGGCGGTGTCGGCATCATTCGCGTGTCAGGCCCGCTTGCCGAGCAAGTGGCTATCGCGGTGACCGGCAAATCACTGCGTCCTCGCTACGCCGAATATTTGCCGTTTATGGCCCAAGATGGCAGCCAACTAGACCAAGGCATTGCACTCTATTTCCCCAATCCCCACTCGTTCACGGGCGAAGATGTCCTTGAACTGCAAGGGCATGGCGGCCCTGTTGTGATGGACATGCTGATCAAACGCATCGTCGATATTCCGGGGATTCGCATCGCACGCCCAGGGGAATTTTCCGAGCGCGCGTTTTTAAATGACAAGCTCGATTTGGCGCAAGCCGAAGCGATCGCCGATTTGATTGATGCGAGCTCAGAAGAAGCGGCTAAATCGGCGCTCCAATCGCTTCAGGGCGCGTTCTCGGGCCGAATTAATACCCTGGTCGAGTCACTGATTCATTTGCGTATCTACGTTGAAGCCGCGATTGATTTCCCCGAGGAAGAGATCGATTTTCTCGCCGATGGTAAAGTCGCCGCCGATCTGCAAACCATCATCGACAACCTAGAAGCTGTGCGCAAAGAGGCCAACCAAGGCGCCATCATGCGTGAAGGGATGAAAGTGGTGATCGCTGGTCGACCTAACGCCGGTAAATCCAGCCTACTCAATGCGCTATCAGGCAAGGAATCTGCGATTGTGACCGACATTGCAGGCACAACGCGTGACGTGCTGCGCGAGCACATCCACATTGACGGCATGCCTTTGCACATTATTGATACCGCTGGGCTGCGTGATGCGTCGGATGAAGTGGAAAAAATCGGTATCGAGCGCGCTTGGGATGAAATTGCCCAAGCGGATCGCGTGCTATTTATGGTCGATGGCACCACCACCGACGCCACCGATCCCAAAGAGATTTGGCCGGATTTTGTCGATCGTCTGCCCGACAGCATCGGCATGACCGTGATCCGCAATAAAGCCGATCAAACAGGCGAGGAACTTGGGATCTGCCATGTGAACACACCGACGCTGATCCGCTTGTCCGCAAAAACGGGCGCTGGCGTCGATGCACTGCGCACTCACCTGAAAGCCTGTATGGGCTTCTCCGGCAGCAGTGAAGGTGGCTTTATGGCCCGCCGCCGCCATCTCGATGCACTCGCCAAAGCGGCCGAGCACCTCGATATCGGTCAGCAGCAACTTGAAGGCTACATGGCCGGAGAAATCCTCGCAGAAGAGCTGCGTATCGCTCAGCAACATCTCAATGAGATCACTGGCGAATTCAGCTCT
>NZ_JCBDGX010000072.1:0-10003 GCF_059834345.1 Vibrio sp. R11-SG3-ISO3-SZ | reverse complement strand
TGAGTATTCCGATTGCTGGGTGGATGATGCACGCTTGGTAATTGAGAATATTCTCCACGCGAAACAAAATGGTGCCGAAGTCAGCAACTACTGTGAAGTGACCTCGGCAGTCAGAGACAAGGGCTTATGGCGCGTCACTTTCTACGATAAACGCACCGGCGTCGCACACGAGCGTCTAAGTAAAACACTGGTTAATGCAGCAGGTCCTTGGGTGAGAGAATTTCTCACTCAGCAAGCGAACGTTACTTCGCCCTATGGCATCCGCCTGATTAAAGGGTCGCATATCATCGTGCCAAAACTTCACGATGAACCTCAAGCATATATTCTGCAAAACGAAGATAAACGTATCGTCTTCGTTATTCCATACATGGAGAAGTTTTCAATCATAGGGACCACTGATGTCGAGTATCAAGGAGATCCACGTAACGTCGCGATCTCCGATGAAGAGAAACATTACCTCCTCGACGTAGTAAACCGACATTTTCGTCACCAACTGTCGATTCAAGACATCATTTCAGACTACAGCGGCGTAAGACCACTGTGTGACGATGAGTCCGATTCACCCCAAGCCATCACTCGTGATTACACTCTATCTATCGATGGGCGTAATGGCGATGCGCCTGTACTGTCCGTTTTTGGCGGGAAACTGACCACTTATCGAAAACTGGCTGAAGCGGCAATGGAGCAGCTGAGTCAATATTTGGAGGTATTACCGGCTTGGACAGCAGAGACACCTTTACCGGGTGGTTTAGATTTTGATTGGAAAGATGCGAAGTCCGCACTTCAGACCAAGGCTCCCTATCTCGATTCATATACACTCAATCGTTGGTTAAGAGCCTATGGTTCGCGCGTCTTCTTACTTCTTGGTAATGCGCAAAAAGAGCAAGACTTGGGAATGAAATTTGCGCAAGGTGTCTATCAACGAGAAATCGATTTTCTCATCACCACAGAGATGGGGTATGAAGCAGACGACATACTGACGCGCCGCTCAAAATTGCATTTATTGTGCACTCAAGAGCAAATTGACGCGATCAGTGACTATATTGCGATTTGTCATTGCAAACAGGATACGCCTATTTATGAGGGCGCTGTGTAATAGCTTCACAAATCGGTGTCATATTTTTCGCGATTGCGGCTTTATTATGTATCAGGTTTCATTATAGTGATTAACAAGAAACCTGATACAGGGTTACATGATACCTATGACTCACACCCACGAAACGCTTGACGAACTGTACACACTGCTTAGACCCGGCGTGAAACTGTCTGTCACACTCAATTTTGGCCCCAACGATGAGTTTAGCTTTACATCGAGCTACATTGGCCATAAAGAATCTCAATTCTTCGTTTTAGATTTTCCTCAAAAGGCCGCCGAAGCGCTGATCATGCGAAAATTGACCAACACTGAAGTGATTGTTCGAGGAATCACCGCCAGTAAACTCGGCCATGTGGTTGCGTTTAAATCGTCTGTGATGTGCAAGCTGAATCAACCTTGCCACATGTTGTGCGTCCGTGAGCCTAGTCATTTCGCCACCAAAACCATCCGCGATCATGAACGGTTCTCTGTTCATATGCCTGTCGAGATACGCTCAAACAACGTCAGCTATCAGGCAACGATCGTCGACGTATCTGTTTCAGGCTGTGCGGTGTTTATTACTGGTGAAAACGAACTCTCCACCAGCAGCGCCATAGAGTTGCACAATGACCTATCGAAAACGTTGCCTAAGCCGCCCAAATACTCCATTGTCAGTATCAACAAGGAAAAGTCAGGTCATAAATTAGGCATAAAATTTAGCCCTGAACTTGAGCTGACTGAAGAGTTAAAGACGTTGTTTCTAGAGCAAGCGCATTTGCATTCGAAGTTTTAAACGCCCTACCAAATGAATAGGGTGGCTGCTTCACCTCGACTAGGTATAGAAATGTTGTTTAAAGTAGTGGAACGCAACATTCAATGCCGACTCTTTGATCGGCTTGACGATGACGTAATTCGCCCCAGCTTGTTCAAAGGCTCTGCGCGTATCTTCCATTCCATCTGCGGTACAAGCAAAAACAGGCACGGTTAATTGGAGTTCACTGCGAATCCTTGCCGTCGTTTCGATGCCACCAAGGTTAGGCAGTTGGTTGTCCATCAATACCAAATCAAACACCTGAGCTTGCAACAACTCAAGGGCATTGTAGCCATCTTTTACCCACGTCACTTCCATGCCGTACTTTTCACAAAAGGCTTTGGCAATAAAGGCATTGGTATGGTTGTCTTCAACAAGCAATACTGAGAGCGCGCGATCGAACAAGGTTTTCGGATCAAATTGCAACCCACTTTGTGCTTGTTTTTCATCGGCAATTTTAGTGTGGATAGGCAGTTGAACAGAAAAGATCGTCCCCTCGCCCTTGATGCTCTCAATATCCGCGGTGCCATCGAGCATTTCCACTAAGCTATGCACAATAGCTAAACCTAAGCCACTGCCTCCGTATTCGCGAGTGGTCGTCGATTCAGCTTGGACGAACGGCTCAAAAATGTGTTTAAGCCGCTCACCGTCAATACCAATTCCGGTATCTTCGACGACAATTTCGAGTAACTGCTCGTCTTCGTCACCCACTAGGTGAATACGCACCGTCACCTGCCCGTCATGTGTAAACTTGACCGCATTACTAGCGAGATTAAACAGTATTTGATTCAAACGAACTTGATCACTGTGCGCCCAAACTTGGTCAGAGAAATTGCTTTCCACAACAAAACCGATACCTTTTTCTTGGCATAGTGGTCTAAAAATATTGTCGACCGCACTGGTGAGTTCGCTCAGCTTAAAATCAATGCGTTCGATGTTAAATTTTCCACGCTCAATTTTGGAAAAATCCAAAATATCATCTAACACCGCCAGCAAGTGCTCGCCACTATTACATAAAACATCGACTTTCTCGATATTACTCGGCTCTTTGAGTTTATGTTTGAGTAACTGTGAAACCCCTAAAATACCGTTGAGTGGTGTGCGTAGTTCATGGCTCATTTTTGCTAGGAAATCTGCCCGCATACGTGCTGATTCAAGGGCCTCTTCTCGGGCACGCTTACTCTGCTCTTCGGCCTCAATCAGGCTCGTCACGTCTTGACCTTGAGCCATGATTTGTAGCTCTGTGTTATCAACATGAATGGGAGACAGATTCCACCGGTACGTCTTAGTGCCTATGGTGGTATTGATGCCGGTGAGCGTTGCGCCTTTGGCGCACATTCGAATGTGAGGGGTAAGGCACTCAACCATGCTTGCTCCCCCGTCACTAGCGCGACTGCTCTCTCGAAATGCGCGCTCTGCAGAGGGGTTCATACGAATCAACTCCCCATTGACGTCCCATAGCATGATTGGAGAGAGGGAGAAGTTGAACAAATCAGTGAATTGCTTCTCCTGTTGACGAATACGTTGAAACGAGCTTTGAAAGGCATGACCTATGTGGTCAAACTCTTTGATTGTGGACCCCGAAAAGGGCTCGAGTGTCATCGACTCTGATGTGCTTTCGGTGTAATCCATCAAAGTTTGCAGTTCGCTCGATAAGCGACGCCCAATCCAATAGCGTGTCGATACCGTAATCGCCACAATGAGTACGGCTATCACAACCATCCAGATGTAGCGTGTTTTAACAAACAACATGATGTGTTCATTGCTCTGAATGGTATAAACCGATAAATAAGTGGGCGACTCGTTGATGGTTAGATCGGTTTTTGACACCGTAAATTCACTGGCATTGAATGACTTTGTGGCAGCGGCAAGCCAATCTATATGGCGCAAATCGCTGTTTTTTGTACTCGATGCGATAATGTCTGAACCCACTACAAACATCAAATCATTGGCGTTACTTGCTTTAAGTATCGAGTTGACCCAGGAGAAGTTGTCATTCAACACTACAGCGATGTATGCGTGGCCAAACACTTCACCAGTATCTAAGTTAACAATGGCGGTGCGCCGAAGCAGGACATAACGCACGCCAAGTGGCGTGGGCAATTGTTCTAAACGCCAAGCACGACTTGCCACCGTCTCATCATGGAGGTGTTGGATCTGCGCTTGGGTGATACCATAAAATTGAAAATTGTAATCCGCCCAGGCCACTTGATCACGCGAGGCGACAAATCGAAAATCCGGTGCAAGACTGGCGGTGCGTTGGTCAATGCCGTCAAAAATGCGGATGACGGCGTCGTCGTCGTTTCGCGCAACAGCCTCGAACAAACCATCGTTTAAGCTATAGCTGTCTTGCTGGATCTCAAGTGCACTCAAGCGGTAATTGAAATTTTCCTGAACAAGGCTCTGAGTTTGCTGCTTGGAACGCGCCACTTCTTGCTCAACCACCTGTTGATTCACTTGGTAGTTTTGCACCAGCATGACCATGGTTAAAAACACAATGGTCAAGAAAATTGAGTTAGTCAATAAGGTGGCAAGTTTGTGCTTGCTACGACTCACGGTTTTACTCATGGTTGATCTGAGTACCTAAATGCGCGCTGCTTTAGCGACCGCACACGCTCGGAATCGTCACCTGCTGTGACCAATTCAAAATCACCGGAGTATACTTGCGGAACCGGTTTACTCTCTAGATCCCATTTGATCGCTTCTGCCATCGCGATGCCAGTATCATCATTCATGCGCATTACAGTAAACGACAAATGAGCATCGGCAAGCGCATCTAATTCGGCGCTACCTCCACCCCAACCATTGATCAAGATATCCTCTCGTCCTTGCTCTTTAAGCGCATCTGATGCGCCAAGTGCCACATCGGTTGAACATGCGTACATAAACTCAATCGAAGGATCGCGTTCTAAAGCCAGTTTTGCCGCTTCGTAGCCTGACTCACGCGTCGCTTGAGTGTAAAACGATGAAGACAACACATAATTGTCATGGTGACTCATCGCCTCGATAAAGGTATCACCTCGCGCATCACTGACGTAACCTTCAGAAAAATAGAGCACTGAGTAACGGCTTTGCTTGTCCGTGACTTCTTTATAGTGTTGCTCTAAAACCTCCGTACCTTTGACATGGTCAAATCCGATGTACAAAAAAGGTTGCTGATCGGCCCAAGCCCGAACTGGTGTGGTGATATTCTGCAATATGAGTTTAGTGTCAGTCGAACTCAGTACGTGTTCAATAAACTTGCGGTGTCGAGTGGTATCAAGGGTAAAGATTAAATAGTCAGTTTTACTTTGTACTGCTTCGAGTAATGACAAACTCTGCTGACGAACATCCGCATTCGGACGGGTAAATACCTGATTGATTTCGTAACGAATGCCCAGCCTATCTAAGCGCATTTCAAAAGCTTTGATATTACGCACCCAATAATCGGAGACTTGTTGACCAGGATAGATAACAGAAATAGAAATCGATTTCTCTTGCTTAGCCGCTAGTGGAACCGGCGCGTTTCGCACTGCCTCCCCAAGAGATTCGGTCAGCACTCGCTGTGTTGGAAATTCGTCCAAGTATTGGTCATATTGCCAATACCCATCCAGTACCTGCGTGGCCTGCGCTGTGGTAATCATAGAAAACAGCACCAAGCCAACACCAAACTTTCTTATTAGGTTATTGTTTTTTCTCATTATACTCTAGCCAACTGTTGCCAAATACGCCGTTTAACGAGCTTTTGTACAGTAACACGCTTTTGTCGCCACGTTAACCTCAAAGACTGATCAAACAAGCGTTTGTTTGATCAGTCCTAACAGTATATTTTAGAAGGTAAATGCCAAGTTTGCAGAGGCGCCAAATTGGTTGTCGCCCGCGTAACTGCCAGCAAGGTCAAGACTGACTAAATCACCGGGGCTAATACCCAAGCCAACCGTCACTGAATCGTCTAACGTCTCTTCTAAATCAACTTGGTAACCTAAACGCAGTTGTGCCCAGCCAAATGCGTTGCCTTCAATACCGAAGCGCACAAACTGGGTATCATCCTCTACACCTAGAGCAGATACTTCGAAACGCTCTTGTTTGGTAAGATCAACATCCAATGCCGCAACAAAATAGTCTGATACGTAAGAACCCGAAGCGGTCACCTGGGTATTAAAAGCGTATTTATCGAGGCCATCTAAAGTTTCGATATCTTTGCTAAACAGATCCTTTGCGGCTATGCCTAAACGCAAGTTTTGATAGAACCAGACAAAGCCGAGGTCCATATTGAAGTGACTCTGCTTGTTTTCACTTTGATCGTAGTCACTAATATCGAAGTCTTCGACGGAAATCGTCTCTTTATAGGTTCTCAACTCTTGGTATTTCGGCGTGACACCTATGGCAATGTCTTGACCACCAAGCGTGATGCGCTTTGCAAGAGCCACACCCACCTCTGTGTAACCAAAGGCCCACAAATTAACAGTTGAGTTCTCATAACGGGCCTGAGTGTCTGAATCGTCAGCAATGTTGGTTTTGCCTATTACATCCGCGTAACCGCGCACAAAGACATTTGCTGATAGGGTGTTGATGGGAAACGCAACTGCAGCGCCAGCGCCACCATTCACACCTAATGGTTTATCATCCGCCAATTGATCCAAGTAGGCGTTGAGCTGATCCTCTGTTGCAGGATCTGGATTATTCGGGTCAAAGCGGTCTATCGTGTCTTGCAAATCGTCAATCACTTTGAGCGATTCGTCTCCATCTCGAACGTTTGCCCCAATCGATGGAAGCAATAAACCAAAGTCGTCATTTTCACGATGAACGGCCACTAAAGCAGGGTTATAAAACGCTCCGAGCAGGTAGTCAGCGCTCGTGACGCCTGTGTTGCCCATACCGTTGCCGCGAGCGTCCGCGACAAACGTCGCACTGTTCGCTGGTAACGAAAGTACTGTTAACATTGCCACTGATGAAATTTTCGTTGTTAGTCTCATATCCATATCAACCTTTAGTATGATTTCATCTCTAAGGTTAATACAAAATATTACAAACCATCAGGTAAATCTTTTATTTATCAAGCATCAATCGCCTGAGTGAATAACAAGTGACCAGATACGATTGCTTCCTTCTTGCTTTTGCTCAGTTTCTTTAACCGCGCTTCCACCCTGCTGGCCTGACTGCGCGAGTCCGCGACATAGCTCGACCAGGCAAGGGTTAGCTGTCCTTTTCCTTTCAGCGCCTTGGCGCCTTTTCCGCCGCAATGCTCGGAGAATCGGCGCTCGACGTCTGTGGTTATCCCACAATACAGTGAGTTTGAGCGGGTACGGACAAAATAGACGTACCACGCCGAGCACGGAGCTTCCTTATCGCTTGTTTCCATCTGTTATGACGTCAATAACGCAAGTTGTTCTTTCAGATCCTCAAAGGAGGCTTTGAGCTCTACGACTTCGTGCTCTAATTGCTCGATGCGTTGCAGTGCGTCAGAATCGCCGGCTGCCCGCGCCAAAACAGGGCTTTGATGAATAACGTCGATATCGACAGCGCCACTGAATAGATGCTGATAACGAGATTCACGTTTGCCAGGCTCACGAGGGAGCTTAACCACAAGAGGCCCCTGCTCGCGTGACGCCATGCTGTCGAGCAGCGCTTCTACTTCTTTCACATCTGTAAACTCAGCCAGTCGATTGGTACGAGAGCGAAGTTCACCTGGCGTTTGCGCACCACGGAGCAGTAGGCAGCACACCAGCCCCTTTTCTTGATCGGTTAATTTCAAATCACCAAATTCGGTGTTGCAAAAACGGTGTTGGAATTTATTCGCGCGACTATTAAAGCCACTTTCGTCACTGACCAAACGGCGTGCAATCAAGCTATCGACCGCGTCACGCACTTCTGAGTCGCTAAGCGCCATAACGGGCTCACGGTTACTTTTCTGATTGCAGGCCGCTGTCAAGCTATTGAGTGTCAGCGGATAATAGTCCGGTGTCGTGACTTCTTTTTCGATGAGACAACCGATCACACGGGCTTCTAAAGGGGTCAGTTCTATATTCATGTTAGATCCTTAACGTGGCTCTTGATGTCGTACTTTGCACGCAATGTCATGCGCTAGTGCTCACCAATGAGTGGGATTCTTTTGATATTACCATTGTTGTCCATCATCACTATCTTGCTACGGTTGAGTTCGACTTCTGTGATCTCTTGACGCGTACGTTCAGAGCGATACGCGTTGGCCACTTTCTCTGTCTTAGGTGACGCCTCAACAGCAGTAGCAATGTCGTCTTCAACAACGGAAGCGAGGTTAAATAAAATAGACGAGTGACGTAGCATTGATTGACACATAGTGAATGTTGAAAACAATCCAGTTTGAAGAGGTTCCCTGATAATAGCCTGAACTTTCCTATGGGCTCAATCACTGCGTTGCTCTTGCCCAGAGTGACCGGCGATAAAAGCGTCAACATGCTGTAATGATTGATCTAAAGACTATTCACCTGCGACATGATGTGATTTAATCGTGTCAGTCTTTATGAGAATTAGGAAAGGAACCTACTATGAGTGGTGTATTTGAAATCGTAGCTCAGGCTCGTCGTAAAAATAAACTCAAGCGTGAACTTCTAGACAACGAAAAGAAAGTTCGTGATAACCAGAAACGTGTCGATTTGCTCGATAACCTACTGGATTACATCAAGCCAACCATGAGCACCGAAGAAATCACGCAGATCATCAAAAACATGAAAGCGGATTACGAAGATCGCGTCGATGACCACATCATCAAAAGTGCTGAAATTTCAAAAGAACGCCGTGAAATCAGCCGCCGTATTCGCGAACTTACTGAAGAAGATAAAGTGGCACAAGGGAAGAAATAACCCTCAGCGTCATTTTACCGCTTATCGAGCCCGCATCAACTGCGGGCTTTTTTAGTCTCAAAGACTTTGACGTTCAACACAAATCGTTATTTTCCTTTGTCTCTTGACGTAAAACGTTTGCGTAATCGCTAACCTTCTCCGTTACGCAAATTGAGGGTTTCGTCACACATTTCTCCCTGCTATAGTCCACCACAGTTAATCAACTGACCATTCGAGGCACGGAGCTTCCTCACTTATCTCATGACGAGAAGAATTGGGTCGGGCACAGACACTGCCTAGATACATTATGAGGGTCAAATTATGGACATGAATATGGTTGAAATTTTGGGTTACGCGGCGTCTATCATGGTCGCAATCTCACTTACCATGAAAGATATCGTTAAACTTCGCATTCTAAACTTCGTTGGTTGTGGTTTATTCACCGCTTACGGCTTGATGATTGATGCGTGGCCAGTGGTGGTCACCAACGGTTTCATCGCTTGTGTGAACGTCTACTTCCTTGCCAAAATGCAAAGCGAAAAAAAAAGCAGCGCTGAAAAAGTAACGAGCGCCGCTTAATTCTGATTTAATTAGACAGACGCCCTCGCTCACTGTAGCGAGGGCGTTTTTTATTCGTCGTCGTCCTCTTCATGCAATGCAGCCCACGCCTGCGCAGCGCTGACGGCGCGCTTCCACCCTTTGTATCGACGTTGGCGTTTCTCTTCATCATGATGTGGCGTAAACTGGCGATCGATTTCTGCTTTGTTACTCAACTCATCCAAGCTGTCCCAAAAACCGACTTCTAGCCCGGCAAGATACGCCGCCCCAAGCGCAGTGACTTCGGTGACCTTGGGTCTCATCACATCCACATCCAGCACATCGGCTTGGAATTGCATCAGGAAGTTATTCGCCACTGCGCCGCCATCAACACGCAACGCTTCGAGTTTGATGCCAGAATCACTTTGCATCGCGTCAATCACATCACGGGTTTGATAAGCAATGCCTTCCAACGTCGCACGGATAATGTGATTCGCGCTGGTCCCACGCGTCAGTCCGACGATGGTGCCTCGCGCATACGCATCCCAATACGGTGCGCCCAAACCGGTGAATGCAGGCACGACATACACTCCGTTTGAGGTCGCCACTTTGGTTGCGAAGTATTCAGAATCTTTCGCATCAGAGAGCAGCTTAAGCTCATCTCTCAGCCACTGAATCGATGCGCCCCCCATAAATACCGCACCTTCTAGCGCATAACTGGGCTCCCCCCTCGGGCCGCAAGCGAGCGTCGTCAGCAGTCCATTATGCGAGGTCACTTTT